>NZ_JAYMZS010000025.1:0-26460 GCF_035828755.1 Amycolatopsis sp. H20-H5
ATCGGCGGGTGCGCGCACACGCCGTCGAGCTTCAGGACGGGGGAACCGGCCAGCGAGGGACCGGCGTAGACGTGGACGGTCATGACCGGACCTCTCCCGTGTCACGCGGTAGCTCGCGGTAGACGTCGAACGCGAGCCCGGGGGCGACCACCTTGCACACCGCGAACGGTTCCTCCGGTGGGGTGAGGTCGACGCGCAGTACCGGCAGGCCCGACACCGCGGTCACCCGTTCGGTGAGCCAGCGGGCCAGTACCGGGAACGGGCCGCCCAGGGGCGCGGTCGGCGCGGGCACCGCCGCCCAGTCGTGGTTGGGCTCGACCGGCGGCGGTGTGGCGGGACGGCGGACGCCCCGGTACGCGACGTCGCCGAGGTCCTCCCGGACCCCGCTGATCACCGACATGCGGCTCTGCACCGCCTCGGTCAGCGCCCGGAACAGCGCGGTTTCGGGCAGCACGTGACAGCCCGCGCCCGCGTACATGCTGGGCATGTCGGGGCGCCAGACGTAGACGGTGAAGGCGGCGGTGCCGGGCAGTGTCGAGCAGTCGACGGCCTCGATCCAGAAGCCCAGCGACCGCATCCGCTCGATGAGGTCGCGGCAGAACCCGGCGGGCAGGGTGGCGAGGTCGAGCACGCGGCGTTGCTCGATCGGCTGCTGGGCCAGATCGGCGGTGGAGTGCCGCTCGACGGCCTCCAGCAGGGCCTGGACGGTGGCCTCGCCGACGGAGTTCCCGCTGGCCAGGCCGTTGGTGGAGATGACGATCGAGCGCGGCCGCCAGCGTCCGTCGGCCAGCCCGTCCATGCCGACGGTGTGCAGCGGGACGTGCGTTTCGGCGCCGTCCGCCAGCGAGATGGCCGGGACCCAGGGCAGCGGGAGGTCCGCTGAGATCACCGAGCGCTCGGTGGGCGTGGTCTCCTCCACCGGATAGGGCAGGGAGAGCTCCGCCGCTGTCGCCCAGAGTGACTCCGCGGGGCGGAACCGCTCGGCCACGCACACCTCGACGGCCTCCATCGTCGCCGAGAGCCGCGCGAGCAGCGGGGTCGCGCCCTTGCCCTGGCTGACGCCGACCGTGGTCGCCAGCGGCCGGACGGCCATGTAGACCGGCATGCCGATGACGTCGAGCGCGGTCAGCTCGGCCACCCGGGTGACCCCGTAGTGGCGCAGCCGGGGTTCGATCAGTGACCAGGTGTGTTCGGGGGTCCGGGTGCGGAGCGTGCCGGGGAGCGGCAGCGGCTCGGCGTCCACTTCCGCGGTTCTGCTCAGTTCCCTGGTCATGGCTGCTCGGTCGCGGTCGCGGCGGCGAACTGCGCGCAGTACTGCGCAGCCGCCGTGCGGACCCAGACGGCCTTGTCCTCAGCAGTCATCAGGTGGTGGTGGCTGTACCGCTCGTGCGCCTTGAAGCGGCGGCGGAGCTCGCGCGTCAGGCTCTCGGTGATCTCGCCGGTGCTCGGTTCCTCGATCGTGACGACGACGTGGAGCGAGTTGCCGCCCTTCGCGGTCGCGAGATGCGACCTGCCCGGCGGCACGTAGAGCACGTCACCGGCTCGCAGCAGCAGTTGTTCTCGCTCGTCGTTGCCGGTGAGCGTCCACTCCGCTTCGCCGTCGAGTTGCAGCACCAGCAGGTGCGAGCCACCGGTGTGTGCTGTCGCGGTGGTGACGTCGGCCGGGGAGAGCACGGCGTACGCGTGCAGTTCGGTGTCGAACGACGGTCGCAGGCCCTCGACGAGCTCGCGCACCGGGTGGTGCCAGTCCTCGATCCGGCTGAGCTGGATCGCCGACCCGTCGTCGAACGCCGCCAGCAGGTTCCGCCGGTGCACGAAGCCGGGTCGCTTGACGTTGAGGACCCGGCGCTCGACGCTGAGCTCGGCCGAGGGGGACCGGCCTTCCGGTGGCAGCACGGTGAAGTACGGCTCGACGAGCAGGCCGCAATCGATCGTCGCGCGGATGTCCCGTTCGGTGAGCAGCTCTGGCAGCCCGGCGTGGCGATGGACGGTTTCACGGTTCCAGCGCTCGCGCAGGAAGGCCTCGGGCTCTCCGACCAGCGCCTGCAGGGTGGGGTTCATCAGCGGTTCCGTTTCGTCGTCGGCGATCAGTGCTCGTCAGGCCGCTTCAGGAGAGGTCACGGGCTCTGCCGTCCGCCAGCGCGCGGGTGACCAGCGAGCCGGTGTCCACCGCGAACCGCGCGAGGTCGTCCGCGACGGCGTGCAGCTTCGCGGTGGCTCCGAGCGGCGCGTCCTCGTTGAGCGCGGCGAGGCGTCCGGCGTCGATCCACTCCGCGACGAGCGCGTCGACCAGCGCGTCCGGGGTGGGTTCGCTGAGGGTGAAGGTGACGTGGAGCGAGGTCTGCCCGACCGCGCTCGCCGCGTGCCCGTAGGCGTGCGGCAGGTAGAGGACGTCGCCGGGTTCGAGCACGAAACTGCCCACCTCGGTGGCCGGGTCGACGTCGAGCCCGGCGTCCGGGTTCTCGTGCGCCGGGTCGTGGAACAGGTGCCATTCCTTGGCGCCTTCGAGCTGGATGACCATCACCCGGGAGGCGTCACGGTGCGGCAGCATGCCGCGTTTGCCCTCCGGGGTGAGGAAGAGGAAGGCCGTGACCTCGGCGGGGAACAGCTCGTGGAGCTCGTCGATCTGGTCGCGGGTGAAGCGGTGCCAGTCCTCGATCTGGCTCAGCTTGCACGTCGCCCCGGCGGCGAGCTGACGGCGGACGCCCTCGGGCCGGACGAAGCCGTCGACCTCGTGGCCGAGCAGGCTGCGGGACGTCGTGACCTCGGCCTGCTCGGGCCGCACCCCGTCCTGGAAGACGGTGAAGTACGGCCAGCGGAGCAGGCTCGCGTCGATGAGCCGGTCGATTTCGGCGCTGGTCGGGAGGCCTTCGACGGACGCGGCCTGCCGCAGGATCAGCGGCTCGCTCCCGTAGTACGCCTGGCGGAGCGCGCCTTGGGGGGAAAGAAGATCATGGAAAGGGGTCCGAAAGCTCACGAGTGCCTCGCCGGGGTCGAAATCTGGCAGAATGGGTGGTGGTGCCGCACCGCATCCGTCGCGGTGCGGCACCATCCGGACGCTTCAGCCCTCGTTGGTGTTGGCCACGACCAGTGAGGACGCGATCGACTCCGGGAAGTCCAGGCCCAGCACGCCCGAAGCCGAGATGGCCTCGTCGTCGGTGGCCGCGAGCAGCTTGCAGATCTCCGCCATGATTTTTCTCCTTCATCCGTAACCGCGGGGGGACGAAACCCCACCGGGTGTTCACCGGCGCACTCGAAGACCGACCCTGCGTGTGGTGGTGTGAGTCGCTTGTGTCGTGCCGGCTTGGGAAAGCCCGGTGAGGGGAGCAGGTGGTGCCGCACCGCATCCGTCGCGCTGCGGCACCACCTGGGTAGCTCAGGCTCAGGCCTCGTTGGTGTTACCGACCACCAGCGCGCCCGCGATGGACTCACCGAATTCGAAACCGGCCACACCGGACGCCTGCAGGGTCTCCTCGTCGGATGCCGCGAGAAGCTTGCTGATTTCCACCATGAGCTTTCCTCCGTTTCGTGCTGAGATAACAATCGGTGCACGTGCAGGACCCAGTCTTGCCATTGGCCGCGTCTACTGGCCACTTCTAAAATGCGGCCTGCAAGAGCACTGAATGAGATGTCCTTTCCGGTTTTCGGGATCATGATTGGCTGCGCGTTTCCCGCGTAGCACAAGGATTCCTCGGAGGTGGGTCTTGCCGAACTCAGGCGAATCCAGCCGGTTCCGGTCCTCGCGGCTCCCCGGCGTCGTCGGGGCCGGGGCCTTGGTACCGCTGGCGGACGGCTCACGGGTCGAGTACGCCAACCTGGACTACGCCGCGAGCGCTCCTTGCCTCACACCCGTGCACGCGGCACTCGACGCGGCTTTGCCCTTGTACAGCAGCGTTCATCGCGGCGCCGGGTACGCGTCGAAGGTGACGACCGAGGCGTACGAGGGCGCGCGTGACGTCGTGCGCCGGTTCGCGGGGATCTCGCCGGACGAGTCGGTGCTGTTCACCCGCAACACCACCGACTCGATGAACCTGCTGGCCCACTGCCTGCCCGAGGGCGCCACCGTGGTGGTGTTCGAGTCGGAGCACCACGCGAGCCTGCTGCCGTGGGACCGGCACTGCGAGGTCGTCCGGCTGCCCGCCCCGGCGTCGCCGGAGGCGGCCGTCGACGAAGTCTGTTTCGCACTCGCGGCGGCCGGGATCGGGCCGAAACTGCTGGTCGTGACGGCCGCGTCGAACGTGACCGGGGAACTGTGGCCGCTCGCTCAGCTGGCCGAGGCCGCGCACGAGCACGGCGCGCGGATCGTCGCGGACGTCGCCCAGCTGGTCGCGCACCGCCCGCTGGACATGGGCGCGCTCGGCCTCGACTACATCGCCTTCTCCGGCCACAAGCTCTACGCGCCGTTCGGCGCTGGGGTGCTGGCCGGGCGGGCCGACTGGCTCTCCGCCGCGCCGCCGTACCTGCTCGGCGGCGGCGCGAGCAAGCGCGTCGCGGGCCAGGACGTGACGTGGGCGCGCAACGCGGAGGAGCGGCAGGAGGCCGGAACCCCGAACGTACTCGGCGCGATCACCCTCGCGGCGGCCTGCGAAGCGCTGCTCGACGCCGGATGGCCCGCGCTGGCGGCGGAGGAAGAACAGCTGCTGGGCCGGTTGCGCCGCGGGCTCGCCTCGATCCCGGGCCTGCACGAGCTGTCGCTGTGGGGCGCGGACCACGAACGCGTCGGCATCGTGTCTTTCGTGCTGGACGGCTGGGAAAGCCGCGAAGTGGCGCTGACCCTTTCGGACCGGTACGGCATCGGCGTGCGGGACGGGAAGTTCTGCGCGCACCCCCTGTTGCGGCACCTGATCGACGACGTCATCCGGGACGGCCCGCCTCCCGAGGCGGCCGTCCGGGCCAGTCTCGGCCTCGGCACCACCCGCGAGCACGTCGACCGGCTGGTCACGGCGCTCGGGGAGATCGCCGTCCCGCGGGCCGACGCGGCCTGAGCACCCCGACGAAAGGACACCCCCGATGATCCCGGCGGCCGGCACCGAGGAGAGGTTCACCGAGGCGGACGCCGGGCGGTGGCGCACCTTGGAGGTCACCGCGCCCGGCGGATCGGACCAGGTGGAGCGCCTCCTGACCGCGCTGCGCCCCTGGCTGACCGGGACGCCGATCCTGGTCCGGCCGCCGTGGAGCGCGGCGCTTGGGAAGCCTGCCCAGGTGAAAGTGCAGCTGCCTGAGCACGCTGATCTCGACGGCACGCGCGTGTGCATCGAGACTTTCCTGCGCGACGACGAGGGCGGCACGGTCGTCGAGCGCGCGTTCAAGCCGATGCTCGAACGGTTCGGTGGCCCGCACGGGATGGCGGTGTCGATGGCGCATTTCGTGGCCGCGAGCCGGATCTCGCTGGAGATCATCGAGGCGACGCCCGCTCGCGCCGAGCGGTTGCGCGCTGTTTCCGTGCTCCTGCTGGCTTCGGCGCGCGCGTCCGGGGCGGGTGTCGCCGCCGAGATCGACTGGCTGCGGCGGTACGCGTTGGCACAGCAGGGACTCACGGGTGAGCCCGCGCCGCAGGTCGGGCGGGCGGCGTACGTGACTGCCTCGGCCGCGATCGCGCGTGACGGGCGGGACCACGTCCTCGCCACGCTCGGCGGGGACGTCGACGACTGGCAGGAGGTCCAGTCCGGCACGTGGGCGGCGTTGACCCGCTTGCGCTCGGCCGGGCGGCTGAGCGTCGAGCCGGAGGTGGTGTTCGCGACGCTGGTGCAGATGTCGCACAACCGCCTTGGCCTGCTGCCGGAGGACAACGCCTACCTGGCCTGGCTGGTCGCCCTCGCCCTCGCCTAACCCAGTTTGACGGTCCCTGAAGGCCACCATGACGGCGTCTAACGCCGTCATGGTGGCCTTCAGGGACAGTTGCGGGTGGGTGGCTATGGCCGGTTGGGCGGTCCTTGGCGGCTCGTGCGGGGGGCGGGGACAGGCGAAAGTGGTGACAGCGGAAGTCATCCCGCGCAGGACTCGACGAACGGGGCATCATGACCACTCAGCTCTCCGACCTCTCCACGACGATCGCCGAAGTCATGGGCAGCGTGCTCAAGCGCGGGCCGCTGGCCAGCGACGAGGACTTCTTCGAAGCCGGGGGTGACTCGCTGCGCGCCGTCGAGGTGCTGCAGCGGTTCGTCGCCGAGACCGAGCTGCCCGCGTCCGTGAACTCCGACGAGCTGCAGGCCGAGCTCCTCGTGTCCATCTTCGACGAGGCGACCCCCGCCGCGCTGGCCGCCGTGGCCACCGCCCACTTCACCAAGTAGTACGGGGAAACGGGGGAAGGCCGCGCATGCTCACGGCACTGCGGCAGCACCGGGACCGGTTCCCGGACGCCACGGCGATCCGGGCCGGGACCGCCGCCGGCTGGCAGGACACCACCTGGGCGGAGCTCTACGATGCCACCCTTGCGACTGCAACGTTTGCGAAGGACGTCCGGGGCGTGGTCGTCACCGTGCTCGACGGCAGCGCGGCGAGCATCGCGACCGTGCTCGGCTTGATCGCGGCCGGGGTGGATGTGCTCCCGCTGGAGGAGAAGAGCTCGTATCTCACCGATCCCGGCTCGCCCGTGCACACGCTTGAAGTGTCCACAGTGGTCGGTCCGGGCGAGTACGCGGGGTTCCGCAGTCCTCCCGCGACAGAGCCCGATCCGGGGCGGGAGAGCGAGATCCTTCAGGTGACCTCCGGTTCGACCGGCGAGCCGCGGATCGCCCGCCAGCCGTTGCGCAACGTCCTGCACGGCGCGCACAGCTACCGCCGGGTGTTCGGGATCGGCGAGGGCGACGTCGTGCTCGCCACGGTCCCGCTGGCGCACTCCTTCGGCTTCATCGGCGGCCTCGGCACCGCGCTCGTTTCGGGCGCCACCCTGGTGACGCTCACCCGCTTCAACCCCCGCCAGGTCCTCGGCGCGCTCGCCGACGGCGTCACGATGATGCTCGGGACCCCGCTCGTGTACCGGCTGCTTTCCCCGCTGCTGCGGGGAGAACCGCCACGCCCGAGGATCGTGCTGTCGTCGGGCGGCCCGCTCGCGCCGGAGCTCGCGACCGAGGCGGGCGCGCGGCTCGGCAGTCCGGTCCGCCAGATCTACGGCAGCACCGAGACCGGGCTCATCGCCTGCCATCCCGCGTCGGCGCAGCGGTGGCCCGAGGGCTCCGCGGGAGTTCCGGCGCCGGACGTCGAAACGAGGATCGGCGAGGGTGGGCGATTGTTCGTCCGGACGCCCGCGCTGTTCGCCGGATACGCGGGCGGGGCGCCCGTGACCGTCGACGAGGACGGTTTCTACGACACCGGTGATCTGGCCGTGTCCGTCGAGGGATACCTGTTTCTCAAGGGGCGTAAGGAAACCTTCATCAACGTGGGTGGCCGCAAGGTCAACCCGCGGCGCATCGAACGAGTCCTTTCCGGACACCCCGGGGTGCGGGAGGCGTTCGTCTTCGGGGCCGACAGCGCGGGCGCGGGCGCCGAGCAGGAGATCCACGCCGCCGTCGTGCTGACGCCGGACACCCGGGTCGACGAGCTCGTCGCGTTCTGCCGCGCCCAGCACCTCATGCCCTACGAGGTGCCGCACCGGCTGCACCCGTTCACCGCCCTGCCCCGGACCGGGATGGGCAAGATCAACCGCCGCCAAGTGATCGCCACCGCGACCAGCAAGGGGAGTCATGGCTGAGACCACGCACCTGAGAACGCCGCGGGCGGACGGCCACGTCGCCGTCATCGGCCTGGGTTACGTCGGGTTGACCCTGGCGCTTTCCCTGGCACGGGTGGGCATCCCGGTCATCGGCGTGGAAGCGAACCCGCGCACCAGGGCGGAACTGCGGGCAGGCCGGACCGTCCTGTTCGAACCGGGCGTGGCCGAGCTGCTCGAGACGCTGCCCGCGGACCGCTTCACCGTGACCGACCGGCTGCCGGACACCCCGCTGCGCGCGATCATCATCTGCGTCGGCACGCTCGTCGACCCGGCCACCCGGCAGCTCGACATGGGACCGCTCGACGCGGCCACCGCGCACGCGGCGGAACACGTCTCGGCCGACACACTGGTCGTCGTGCGCAGCACCGTCCCGGTGGGCACGACCCGCCGGGTGGTGCTGGCGAAGATGCTGGAGTACACGGGAAAACCGCTGCTCGCGTTCTGTCCGGAAAGGACGATCCAGGGACAGGCACTGGCGGAGCTCGCCTCGCTGCCCCAGGTGATCGGCGCGCTGGACGACGAGTCGCTGGAGCTGGCGAGGGCGTTGTTCGCGCCGCTCGCCGCCGACCACTCGCTGGTCTCCTCGCTCGAAGCGGCGGAGATGACGAAGCTGATCTGCAACTCGCACACCGACCTGATCTACGGGTTCGGCAACGAGATCGCGAACATCGCCGAGTCGCTCGACCTGGACGCGGGCGAGATCATCGCCGCCGCGAACCTGCGCTACCCGCGGCCCGACCTGTCGAAGCCGGGGTTCGTCGGCGGCAGCTGCCTGACCAAGGATCCGTACCTGCTCATGCAGTCGGCCGAGGCGGCCGGCGCGCGCACGCCGATGATCGCGGCCGCCCGCTCGGTGAACGAGCAGGTCCCGCGCGCCGCGGTGGAGCAGGTGCTCGCTGCGCTCACCGCGACCGGCTGCGCGCACCGTGACGCCAAGGTCCTGGTCTGCGGGATCGCCTACAAAGGACACCCGGAGACCGACGACGTCCGGGGCTCGGCCGCGATCGAGGTGGCCGAACTGCTGCGCCACCGGGTCGCGGTGCTGGCCGGGCACGACTACGTGGTGGCGCCCGAGCGCATCGCGGAGCTCGGGTACCGGCCGGTGACCCTCGAAGAAGGCATGACCGACGCAGACGCGGTGCTCCTGCTGGTGGACCACCCGAGTTATCCGAAGGAGATCGACACCGAGGCCGTCCGCTCGCGGATGCGCCTGCCGGCTGTCGTCTTCGACATGTGGGGCCGGCTGGCGACCGAGCTGGCCGAGGCCGAGGGCATCGAATACCGGAGGTTGGGCTGTGGCGGAGCGAATTCTCGTCACCGGTGGAGCTGGGTTCGTCGGGCTGCATCTGACGCGTCACCTGCTGCGTGAGGGGGCCGAAGTCGTCCTGCTGGACGACTTTTCCCGGGGCAGGCAGGACGAGGAGCTGCGCGGCCTGCGCGGCTCGGTGGAGCTGGTCGAGCACGACCTGACCCGGCCGATCCCGGACGGGCTGCTGACCGGCGCGTTCGACGGGGTGTACCACCTCGCGGCCGTCGTCGGTGTGCGGCGCGCGAACGAGGAACCGGCGAGGGTGCTCAACGTGAACCTGCGGGCCACCCTGCAGGTGCTGGACTGGTGCCTGCGCACCGGTCCCGGCGCGGTGTTCCTCAGCTCGACCAGTGAGGTCGGCGACGGCGCCGCCCGGGTCGGGCTGTCGGCGTATCCGACCAAAGAGGACTCTCCGTTCGTGCTGGTGGACCCGGCGGCGCCGCGCTCGTCCTACGCGCTGAGCAAGGTCGTTGGCGAAAGCCTGTTCCGCCAGTGCGCGGACGAGTTCAAGGTCCGCATCGGCCGCTACCACAACATCTACGGCCCGCGAATGGGCAACTCGCACGTCATTCCGCAGTTCATCGCGCGGGCGCGGGCACACCAGGACCCGTTCCCGATCTACGGCGCGGTCCAGACCAGGGCGTTCTGCTACATCGACGACGCCGTCGAAGCGACCGTCGGGCTGATGAAGCTCAACACCGCCGGGCCGGTGGTGGCCAACATCGGCAACGACCGCGAGGAGCTCAAGATCGAGCTGCTCGCGCGGCGGATCTGGGAGCTCGCCGGGTACGACCCGGTGGCGCTGATCCACGACCCGCCGCCCGGTTCCCCCGACCGGCGGTTGCCCGATCTCGCCCGGTTGCGGGAGACCACCGGGTTCACTCCCCGGGTCGACCTCGAAACCGGGCTCCGGCGCACCTACGAGTGGTACGACGGGCAGCCATGACCGGGTTCACCGTTTCCGGTGGACGGCTGCTACGCGACGGGCAGCCGTTCACCGCCGTGGGCGTGGACCACCACCCCTCCCGCGCGGGCTGCCGCATCTGGTCCGACTGGGACGCGGTTGCGCTGGAGCGCGACTTCGCCGACATCGCGGCGGCGAGGCTGAATACCGTGCGGCTCTTCGTGTTCTGGCGCGATTTCGAGCCCGCGCCCGGCCGGTACGACGAGAAGGCGTTCGCGCGGCTGCACGACGCGGTGACGCTGGCCGGGGCCGCCGGGCTGGCCTGCGTCGTCTCGGTGCTGACCATCTGGATGAACGGCCAGCTGCTCGATCTGCCCTGGCGTGCGGGCCGCAGCTTGTGGCGGGACGAGGAAATGCTCGTGCGCCAGGAGGAGTTCGTCCGCGCCGTCGGGGGCTGTCTGTCCGATGTGGACAACGTGCTCGCGTACGACCTCGGCGACGAGATCGGCAACGTTGATCCTGTGGAGTCCGCGACGCTTTCGCGGGAGCAGGTCGCGGCCTGGCACGCCCGGCTGGCCGCGGCGCTGCGAGGTGCGCACCCCGGCGTCGCGGTGTGTCAGGCGGGGGACGCGTCCGGGGTGCTGCGGGGTTCACCGTTCGGGGTGGACAACGCCGGTGAGCTGGATCTTGTCGCGGTACATGGGTTTCCCACCTGGGCGCCGGGGTCCATCGAAGCCACCTCCTCGTACAAGGCGACGAATCTGACCTCGTTCCTCGTCCGGTTCGCCGCCGCGTACGGGGTCCCCTTCGTCGACGAGCTGGGCGCGTATGGCGTCGGCGAGGACGTCGCCGCCGGGTACCTGCGCGCGTCCGCGGCTTCTGCGATGGCCAACGGGGCGGCGGGGGTGCTGGTCTGGTGCTGGCAGGACATCGCGTCGGCGCAGGAGCCCTATGCCGACCGGCCGATGGAACGGTTCGCCGGGCTGACGCGGCTGGACGGGACGCCGAAACCGGCGCTCGCCGAGGTGCGCCGGGTCGCGGAGTCAGCCGCCGACCTGGCCGGTTCCGAGCGTCGCGCGCGGATCGCGGTGTACATCCCCGAACACGCCCGCGTCGCCGGTAAGTCCTATTTGGACAGCGGAGTCGGGACGCTGGCGACCTTCTACGCCTATCTGCTGCTGAAGCGCGCGCACCTCGACTTCGACCTCGTCTCTGGTGACCTCGACGGCTACGGGCTGGTGATCTGCCCGTCGGTCACCCACGTGACGCTGACCGACCTGGACCGGCTCCGGGCACACCTGGCGCGCGGCGGCACGGTGTACTACTCGCTCGGCGACCACCTGCACGGCTTTCCCGGCGCGGACCTCGCGGGCGCGGAGCTCAGCGACTATTCCTTGACGCCGGAGGGTAAAACGGCGATCAGGTGGTCCGAAGTGGACTGGCCGCTCGACTGGAAGACCGGTGGCGCGACCACGATCGGTCTCGTGGCCACCACGGGGGAGCCGATCGCACGTTACCCGGACGGCACGCCCGCCGTGCTCGTCAACCGGGTCGGCGAGGGCACCGTCGTCTTCTGCGGTGCGCCACTGGAACGGCAGCTGGACCAGCCCGGCCGGTTGACCGGCTCGCGCTGGGAGCGGCTTTACCGCCGGATCGCCAGGCTCGCCGGGATCGTGCCCACAGTGGACTGTGCCGACCCGGACGTCGAGCTCGTCGCGGACGGGAACCGGGTTGTGGTGGTCAACCACGGTGCCCGGCGGGCCGGATGCGACCTGGTGTGGCCCGGCGGGGAACGCGTGGCGGTGCGGCTGGCCGCCAAGGACTGGGTGATCGTCGAGGAGGAGCCGGTATGAGAGGCGTCGTCTATCGCGGGCCGCGCAGCGTGGAGCTGGTCGATGACCTGCCCGAGCCGCGGGTCTCGCATCGGCGTGACGCGGTGGTGCCGGTGAGCGCGACCGCGATGTGCGGCACGGACCTGCATCCCTACCGCGGCGAGATCCCCGCGTTCGAACCGGGAACCGTGCTGGGCCACGAGTTCGTCGGCACCATCGTGGACGCGGGCGAGGAGGTCCCGGTCAACGCCGGTGACCGGGTCGTCGCCTCCGATGTTGTCGCTTGTGGACGGTGCCAGGCGTGCGCGCGCGGCTGGCACTACCAGTGTCCACAAGTGACACTGTTCGGTTACTCCACAGTGGTCGGCCCCAGCCTTCCCGGCGGGCAGGCGGAGTTCGTGCGTGTGCCGTTCGCCGACACCGTGCTCAGCCCGGTTCCGCCGGAGCTGACCGACGAGGAAGTGCTGTTCGTCGGGGACATCCTCAGCACCGGGTACGGCGCGGTGGCCGCCGCCGGGCTCGCTCCCGGTGACGTCGTCGGCGTCGTCGGCGGCGGGCCGGTCGGTTTGTGCGCGGCGATGTGCGCGCGGGCGGCCGGGGCGTCGGCGGTGGTGGTGGCCGACACCGACCCGTCCCGGCGTGAGCATGCCGATTCGCTGGGGTTCGTTTCGGTGGCACCGGAGGCTTTCGGCACCGAACTGGCGCGTGCCTCGGACAAAGTGGGCGCCCGTGCGGTGATCGAGGCCGTCGGCAGCGACGCGGCGTTGCGGCTCGCCGTCGAGGGGGCTGGCCCGCGGTCGACGGTTGTCGCAGTCGGCGCCCACCACTCGCTGGAAACCCCGTTCCCAGCGGGCACCGCGTTCGCCCACGAGCTGACCGTCCGGTTCGTGGTCGGCGACCCGATCGCCGTCCGCGAGCACCTGATCCCGCTGCTGCGGGCGAAACTGATCGATCCGGTTTCGCTGATCTCGCACCGGCTCCCGCTCTCCGACGCCGTCCACGCCTACGACCTGTTCGACCGGCGCGCCGCGTCGAAGGTCGTGCTGACCATCGATTCCGACCCGTTAGGTGAACCGTCATGACTGACCCGGCCCCCGCCCCACAGGAGAACCGTTTCCGGCGCACCCTGGGCACCCCCAAGATCGTGTTCCTGGTCATCTCGGCCGCCGCGCCGCTGGCCGCGCTGGTCGGCACCGTGCCGCTGGCCTTCGCCATCGGCAACGGCGCCGGGGTGCCCGCGATGTTCGTCTTCGCGGGCCTCACCCTGCTCTGCTTCTCGGTGGGGTACGCCGCGATGAGCCGCCGGGTCGTCAACGCCGGTGGCTTCTACAGTTACCTCTCCGCGGGGCTCGGCAGGCCGCCCGCGGTCGGTGGCGGCCTGGTCGCGGTCATCTCGTACAACGCGATCACGGTGGGCCTCGCGGGCGCGTTCGCGTACTTCACGCAGCTCATCGCCTCGTCCTACGGCCTGGACCTGCCGTGGCAGCTGTGGGCCGCGCTGGGCGTCGCGGCGATGGCGTTCCTCGGTTACCGCCAGATCGACATGAGCGCGCGGGTGCTGTCCGTGCTGATGATCGCCGAGGTCGCGATCCTGCTGCTGCTCGACGTCGCCGTGCTGATCCGCAAGGGCGGTGCCGCGCTCCCCGCCGCCTCGTTCGACCCCAAGGTGGTGCTCGGCGGCGGCATCGGGATCTCGCTGATGTTCGCGCTGATCTCGTTCATCGGGTTCGAGTCCGCCGCGCTGTACGGCGAGGAATCCCGTAACCCCAAGCGAAGCGTGCCACTCGCCACCTACGCGTCGGTGATCCTGATCGGCGTCTTCTACGCGCTGACGAGCTGGATCGCGGTCGGCGCCGTCGGCGCGGACCAGCTGCAGCAGGTCGCGGGTTCGCAGCTCGGGACGCTGTTTTCCGGGCTCACCGACGACTACCTGGGTTCGTCGGTCACCGTGGTGATGCAGATCCTGCTGTGCACCAGCCTGTTCGCGGGCATGCTCGCGATGCACAACGCGGCGAACCGCTACCTGTTCGTGCTCGGCCGTGACCGGGTGCTGCCGCACGGGCTCAGCGCCGTGCACGCCAAGCACGCGTCGCCGCACCGCGCGAGCCTGACGCAGACCGCGTTCACCGTGCTGGTGATCGTGGTGTTCGCGGTCGCCGGGCTGGACCCATATGTCAACTTGTCGACAACCATGGTGGGCCTGGGGACGCTGGGCATCGTGGCGCTGCAGGCCGCGGCCGCGGTGTCGGTCATCGGTTTCTTCCGCAAGCACCCGGACCGCCACTGGTGGCGCACGATGCTCGCGCCCGGCCTGGGCTTCGCCGGGCTCGTCGCGTCGGTGGTGCTGGTGGTGGGCAACTTCGAAACGCTGACCGGGACGACCGCGGTGGCGGTCACCTCGCTGCCGTGGCTGCTGGTCGCCGCCGCGGCGGGCGGTGTCGGCTACGGCTACTGGATCCGCGCGCGGCACCCGCGCCGCTACGCAGACCTGGCCAACGTCGAGCGCCGCGACGTCGACCTGGTGTCGGTCCCGGCGGGCGGGCACGTGGCGGAGCGCGAGGACACGCCGCGCGCCGACGTGGCATGACCCTGCCGGATTCGCGACCGGCCCTGCCGTGAACCTGGCGGGGCCGACCGCAATATCCACGGTGAGCGCGAGGGGTGGACCGCTGTTTGCTGTCACCGGAAGCAGGTTTCGCCGTCGCGGGAAGGGTGCCCTCATGTACAGCTCTGCGCAGGCCCGGTTCGAGGCCGAGCCGCTGCACGTCGCGGTCCTGGTCGGAAGCGAGCTCCTCCGGCGGGGGCTCGAAGGCCTCCTTCAGTCCTTGCCGTCGGTCGGCGAAGTCCACCGCTGCGAGAGTGGGGAGGAGGCTGCCGGGCTCGACTTCCTCATTGTGTCCACTTTGGACACCAGCTGGCTCGCCGTCGCCGGGCCGGGTGGGCCGAAGGTGCTCGTGCTGGTGGACGAGTCCGCGATGGGCGACCCGTCGGCCTGCGCCGCGCTGCCCGCGGACGGGTTCCTTTCGCAGCAGAACCTGAGCGCGGACACCCTGAACGACGCCCTGCGCCGGTGCGCCGCGGGCGAGCTGCCGATGCCCGCGACGCTCGCCAGGGCGTTGCTGGCCAGGGCGGACGGGCCCGAGCAGCGGCACCGCAACCGGCCCGTGCACCTCACGAGCCGGGAGATCGAGACGTTGTCCCTGCTCGTGCGCGGGCTCAGCAACAAGCAGATCGCCCGCCGGCTCACGATCTCGAGTCACGGCGCGAAAAGGCTGGTCGCCAGCATCATGCTCAAACTCGATTCACCGAACCGGACCACCGCGGTCGTCAACGCCATCAAGGCGGGACTGGTCGACGAGCTGTAGTTCACCGATTCACAAGGAGTAGCGAGATGACCAACGAAACCGAAGCGATCAACGGGGTCGGCGACACCGCGCTGTGGACCGCGGCGTCCAGGGCGCGGGAGAGCCGCCGCCCCGACCGGCTGTTCAGCGACCCCCTCGCCGGGGTGCTCGCCGGGCCGAAGGGGGTGGAGCTGCTCAAGCACTTCCACACCTCGCGCGCGTCCGACGAGGGCAACCCGTTCCTGCCGATCCGGACCCGCTGGTTCGACGACTACCTGGAGACCTGGGTCGGCGAAGGACATCAGGTCGTCGGCCTCGCGGCGGGCCTGGACACCCGGGCGTTCCGGCTCGAGTGGCCGGACGGCGTCACGCTGTACGAAGTCGACCAGAAGGCCGTGCTGGCGTACAAGGAGAGCACGCTGGCCGCGGCCGGGGCGAAGCGCGGCGTGGACACCCGGACCGTGCCGGTGGACCTCGGCGACGACTGGCCCGCCGCGTTGCGCGCCGCCGGGTTCGACCCGGCCAAGCCGACCGTCTGGTTCGCCGAGGGCCTGCTGTTCTACCTGCCCGAGGCGCTGGCGCACCGGGTCGTCCGCGACGCGGCGGCGTTGTCGGCCCCGGGCAGCGTGCTGGCCGCGGACCTGATCGGCACCGGGATCTTCCGGTTCCCGTACACCCGCGAGTTCCTGCGGCGGCTCGAAGCCGCGGACAGCCCGTGGGTGTTCGGCACCGACGACCCGGCCCGGTTCCTGACCGACTGCGGCTGGGACCCCATCGACGTCACCGAGCCCGGCAAGGCGAACGCCAACTACGGCCGCTGGCCGGAGGCCGCCTCCCCGGCGAACCTGCCCGACCTGCCGCGTAGCCACTTGGTCGCTGGCCGGCTCGCCTGAACTGCCCCTGAAGGCCACCATGACGGCGTTAAACGCCGTCATGGTGGCCTTCAGGGACTTTCCTGCCCTCGTGACCGGCGTCGTGTTTGGGGGCGCGAAAGCGGTGCCCCTGAAGGGAGCCTTCACGGCGTTAGACGCTGTGATGGTGGCCTTAAGGGGCAGTCACCGGGTGAGGTGGCAGAGGCCGAGGCTGCGGAGGTTTGGGTCGTAGTCGGCCAGTAGGAGCGTGTGGGCCTGGGGGTCGGTGTCGGCCAGGGCGGTCCAGAGGCCGGTGCAGGGCAGGCCCTCTCGTGCCTTGACCACCGGGATTCCGGTGGGGACCTGGCAGTGGCCGAGCAGGCCCGTCCCCAGGACCACGGCGTCGGGACGCGACGTGGTGAGCTCGGCGAGTACGACGGCGACGGCGTCCTCGGGCGTCATGCCGGGGAGTTCGCGCACGGCGAGGCCGGGTGACGACGGCTCCAGCAGCAGGACCGCCACCCGGTCCTCGGTCGGCATTACGGTCCCGGCTGGAACCGTGTGGTCGAGGACGACCGTCGTCTGGTCCAGGGCGAACAGCAGGACGGGCTCGGTGCCCGCGTACGCGGCGGCGAGCCGCAGCGCGGTGAACGGGGCCGTCACGCCGTGGTCGGCGATCGCGAACGACAGGGGCTCGCCCGGCAGGGCGCCGCTGAGGAAACTGCTGGGCCACAACGGTTCCGCATCCGGGGTGCTGTGCGCCAGCACCGCGGCGCCGATCCGGGCGGGCAAGGGGCCCAGTGCGTCGAGCGTGCGGCCGACCATGCTGGTGAACGTGTTCATCCGCAGCTCGGCGAAGTGCGCCGCGCGCTGGGGGAGGCCGTGGTGTTCGGCGAGGTCGGCGAAGTACTCGGTCAACGCCGGTTCGTAGGCGCGGCCCGTGGTGAACGACCTGGTCACGATCCGGTCGAGCCGCAGGCCGCCGGGAACTCCGGCCGATCCGTTCGCCACGTACATCGTCGCCGCCTGTCGTCAGTGCCGGAAGACCATGGCCGCGAATGTCGCGCCAAGGCCGACCGCCGTCATCACGTAGTGGTCGCCGGGGTTGAGCCGCCCGAGGTCGAGCGCGCTCCGGTAGCCGAGGAACGAGTCGGCCCCGAAGCTGTGCCCGTACTCCGGCAGGTTCCCGAGCACGATCCGGTCCTTCGGCAGCCCGAGCGTCTTGGCGACGCGGTACCAGGACAGCCGGTTCACGTTGTGCGGCAGGACAAGCGCGACGTCCGAAGGCGCCAGCCCCGCTTCGTCGAGCGCCGCGCGCAGGATCTCCACCAGCGCCACCGGGTACACCTTGTCGAACCGCGTCCCCTGCTCGGGCGTCAGCCAGGGGGCGCGGTCGAACTCGGCGTAGCTGCGGGTGGCGTAGCTGAGCAGGCGGTCGCGAGGGCCTCCGGTGCCGACCAGCACCGCGGCCATGCCCTCGCTCATCACCGCCGAGTCGGCGATCCGCGCGACCTCGGTGAAGGTCTTTTCCCCCACCAGGACCAGTGCGAGCGCGTCCGGGTCGTCGTCGGCCGCGAGCAGCCTGCCGCAGACGTCGACGGCGAGCAGCCCGGACGCACACGCGTGCTGGCTCAGTGAGAACGCCGTCGCCCGGTGCAGCCCGAACTCCGCGCGCAGCTCGTGCAGCGGGCTGCGCGGGTACGGCGCCGAGAGGATCGTGGCCGCCTGCACCAGATAGCGGACGCGATCCTCCCGGCCCGCCAGGTCCAGCTCGCCCAGCGCGGCCCGCATCAGCTCCAGCGCCGTGCCGCCCGGCTCGCGGCGGATCTCCGAAAAGCCGAAGAACTGCTTGTACAGCTTGACCTTCTCGTCCGCCACGCCGAGTTCCCGCAGGTACGGCTCGACCGGGACGCGCTCGGGCGGGACGTACACCGCCACCGCCTCCAGCGAGGTCATGCTCAGCCCTCGGTCTCCTGCAGCAGCTCGTCGCGCAGCCGCTCGTAGGTCGGGGCGAGCCGCCGCAGCAGGGCCGCGGCCGTGGCGTTCTCGCCAACGGTCAGCGGGTGCTGCAGGGCGCCGACGAGATTCGCCTGCTCGTCGAGCACCTTCGCGGCCGCGATCGCGCCGAGGTCGTGCAGCAGCACGGCGGCGTCGGCGAGGCGGCGGGCGCCGCAGCTGACCGAGAACTCGGTCAGGTACTTGTGCTGGATGTGGTTGGGACCGGCCTCGACGACTTCGGCGAGCCGTTCCGCGGCGAGGCGGGAGCTGTTGCCCTCCAACCACTTCACGGCGGCGGGCAAGGAAGCGCGCAACGCCGTCTCGAGTGGGACCTCGCGGACTTGGCGGAAATTCTTCCGGATCTGGTACGACGGCACGTCGTAGACCAGCGACTCGGTGTTCCACGCGGTGAGCAGCGCGTCCACCGGGATCGTGGCGAACGGGAAGCCCTGCGGGTCGTGCGCGCGCACCAGGTCGCCCTCGACCCCGAACACCACCAGGAAGTGGTCGGCGCCGATGGCCACGCCCATGTTCGGGTGGTGCGGCAGCAGGCCCATCTCGACCGGACCGGCCAGCACCGGGTTAGTGCGGCTCGCCTCCCGCAGCTCCGCGATCGCGGCCTCCGGCGTGCTCGCCTGCTTGTCGCAGGTCCAGCCGAGCAGGTCCAGGATCACCGGGATGCCGGTCTCCGGCACCCACTCGGCCGGGGAGAAGTACGGCAGGTCCTCGCCGCGCAGCGTCATCCCGAAGGCGGACCCGCTCAGGATCTCCAGCGCGGCGGGCCCGGGGCCGGCGTCGCCGAAGATCATCGAAAGGGCGTTGGCGTAGCAGTACGGGCCGTTGCCAAGGTAGTTGATCGGCATGATGGAGGGTCCTCAATCTCGGGGCCAGGCAAGACATACACGTCCCTGCCACGAAGGTAGGCGGCCGAGACCGCTCCGGACAGCTGCCCGAGCGGGCGTAGCCATCCGGTCAGTGTCCCCCGCCAGCGCCGCCGACCAGCGCCGATGCCGCACGTCATGAGATGCGAAGGGACACCGGCTGACAGGACGATCGGCAGGCGAAGGTCGGCGGATTCGTCCGGGCACCAAGGGACCGTCTCCGTGTGATGACGTTCGGCAGTTCCATCACTGTGAGGAGAGAAATCGTGTCGGCTGATACCTCGATACCGGCGCCGGCCGGTCAGCCAGTCCGGGCCGACGCCGGACCCGCTGCCCGCCAGGCCGCCGTCGCCCAGAAGTCCCGCCGGGCCTTCTACGTCTTCAGCGCCGTGACGCTGGCCGTCGGTGGCTTCCTGATCCTCAACGGCGGCCGCCAGCACCCGGCGATCACCCAGCACATGGGCACCTTCGGCACCCCGGGCTTCTACACCCACTTCGCCCAGATGATGATGGCCCCCGACTGGTACGAGCTGCACGCGCAGATCATGTGGGGCCCGGTCGTGGCCGCGCTCGGCGCGCTCGGCATGGTGAGCCTCGTCCGCAGCCGCGGCGACTCTCGCTGGAGCACGCTCGGCCTCATCGCGCTGTCCATGGGCACGGTCCTGTGGACCCTCGTCTACTGCTTCGACGGTTTCATCTCCCCGAAGCTGGCGCCCCTGCTGCTCAACAGCTCCCCGGAGCTGGAGCCGGCGATGAACGGGGTGTTCGGCTCGAGCCAGTGGGCCGCCATCACGATCGCCACCCCCGGCTGGATCCTGATGTCGGCCGGGCAGCTGTTCCTCGGCGTCAGCGTGCTCATCACCCGCTCGGTCGGCCGCGGTCGCGGACTGTCCACTGTGGTCGGTGTCGGCGGCATTCTGCTCGGTGTCTCGTCGCTGCTCGCCTGGGCGACCGGCTCGTTCGACCCCGGCCCGATGATCAGCCCGTGGTGGCTGATGAACGCCTACGCCGGGGCCATCTGGTTCCTGATCGCCGCCGTGTGGGTCTTCCTGCACCGGCGCACGGCCGAGGACGCGACGGCCACGGCGAGCTGACCGCCCCTTTTCGTCAGAAAGCACCTTTTGTCGAGGGAGTTCACGATGGTTGACCAGACAGTGCAGGGCCGGGCCGAGGGGCCGCCGAGCGGGCCACAGGAAGGACCTCCGGGCGGCCCTCCCGGTCCTCCCGGGGGGCCCATGGGCGGCCCGCCGCCGGGTCTCGACGGCAAGGTGCGCAAGGCCATCATGAGTCTCGCGGTGCCGATGGCCTTCGCCGAGATCACCAGCATGGTGCTGATGGTCGGCGTGGTCGCACTGATGGGGCACATGGGTGACGACGCGCTCTACGTCCGTGCGCTCTACCTGCCGATGATGCCGCTGTTCGCCGGGGTGTACCTGGCATTCGAGATCAGCAACCAGGTCGCGGCGGCGATGAGCCGCGGCGCCGGGCGGCCACAGGACGTGCTGCCGGTGGCGCTGAGTTTCATCCGCGTCTGGGCGGTGATCGGGGTGGTCATCTTCGTCGCCTTCCTGTTCGCCGCGCCGCTGTTCGCGGACGTGTTCGACGTGCCGGTCGCGCTGCGCGGCGAGTTCATCTCGTTCCTGCGCTGGATGACGGTGGCCGAGCTGACGCACGTCGGCGTGCTGCTGTGGGCGTCGAGCCTGCGTGGTTACGGCAAGGCGGGCTCGGGCGCGCTGGTGACGATCTCCTCGCGGGTCGTGCAGTTCGGCGGGGTCGCCCTGCTGGGCCTCGGCTTCGGCCTCGGCCCGAACACCGTGCCGGTGTCGATCGCGGCGGGTTCGGTGGTCGGCTGCCTGCTGGGCATCGTGATGATGCGCAAGGCGGGCCTCTGGATCCCGGGCGGCAAGGGCTCATGGCGACGTCCCGAGGCGGGCGCCAACCTCAAGATGATCGGCATCCCGGTCGCGATGACCCAGGTGCTCATGTTCGGCTGCTACTTCGGCCTGCTGGCGGTGCTCGGCGGGTTCGGCCCGATCGTGGTGTCCGCGTTCTCCTCGGCCACCAGCATCCAGTTCCTGATCCTGATGCCGGGCGTGCTGCTCGGTTCCGCCACCGCGATCGTGCTCAACATGCAGCGCGGCGCGGGCGTGACCGACGGCCTGCGCAAGGTGCTGCGGGTGGGCATCGAACTGACGGTGATCGCCTACCTGGTGATCGCGGTGGCGGTCTGGGCTGGCAACCACCTGCTCGGCGACATCATGTCCTCGTCCGCGGCCATCTCCAGTGAAACTGCCGTCTACCTGGGCATCGTCGCGTTCACCTTCGTCATCCAGGGCCCGGTGCTGACCTCGTTGATGGTGATGGAGCAGACCGGTGCCGGTCCGCTGGCGGCGTTGCTCAACTTCATCTACTACGCGGCCGTCGTGCTGACGAGCGCGCTGGTGGCGGGCTCGGTGCACAACGCGGAAGGCGTCTACAAGACGATCGCCTACTGCAACCTCGCCGGGATCTCGGTGGTCATCGTCGCGGTGCTGGTGGTTCGCAAGATCGCGAGCAAACCGGCCGCGCAGCTGGGCCAGATGGGCCTGCCCGCCGGTCCGTAACGGCTCGGACGCCGGTGGTCACCGCAGTGCGGAAGACGCCGGAAACCCAGTGACACAGCCATTCTAGAGACAGATCGCGCGCAGGAGACGCGCACACGGCAACGGGACCGCGCGGTCGTCATCGCCGGTCCCGTTCGTCGTGCCCGGAAGTAGTTGTCCCCGGTATCCGAGCGAGAAGAGAGAGCTCATCATGCGAGTCCTGTTCACCATCTGGCCGGGGGGAGCGCACCTGCACCCCATGGTGTCGCTCGCCTACGCGCTGCGCGGCGCCGGGCACGAGGTCGTCGTCGCCACGCACCCGTTCTACGTCGACGCCATCGCCGCTGTCGGGCTGACCGCCGTCGCGCTCGGCAACCCGGGGAACATGCCCATCCCCAAGGGGCCCGGCCGGCCGCACCGCGCGGGCCGCGAGCACCTGCAGTCGCTGAACGAGTCGCTCGACCTCGACGTCACCGACACCTACCGCTGGCACGTGTTCAGCCAGTTCCTGATGCCCGCCGTCTGGGACTTCCACCCGACCGGCGCCACCGCGGCCGACGCGCGCCCCGGCGTCGACGACCTGGTGGAGTTCGCCAAGTTCTGGGAGCCCGACCTGGTCGTGTGGGACGCCTGCTGGCCCTCCGGCGCGATCGCGGCGAAGGCCTGCGGCGCCGCTCACGCCCGGCTGAACCTCGGCCCCGACCTGTTCGGCTGGTCGACCGAGCTGTTCGCGGGCCGCAACAGCCGTCCGGGCGTCGAGCTGGGCGCGGACCCGCTGACCGACGCCCTCACCCCGCTCGCCGAGCGGCACGGGGTCGAGGTCGACAAGGAGCTCCTGCTCGGCCAGTGGACCATCGACGTCAGCCCGAAGCAGATGCAGATCCCGGTCGACACCCGCACGCTGTTCGTGCGCTGGGTGCCGTTCAACGGCGCCGCCGTGCTGCCGGACTGGTTGCGCGCCAGGCCGGAGCGGCCGCGTGTCGCGCTCTCGCTGGGCATGTCGAACCGCGCGTTCTTCTCCCCGGAGGCCGAGCGCCAGACCAAGGACCTGCTGGAGATGGTCAGCGAGCTCGACGTCGAACTGGTCGCCACGCTGAACGACGCGCAGCTTTCCCGGCTGCCCGAGATCCCGGCGAACGTGCGCACCATCGACTACGTCCCGCTGACCGACCTGCTGCCGTCGACCTCGGCGATCATCCACCACGGCGGTATCGGCAGCTTCTCGGCGGCCGCTGCGGCCAGGGTGCCGCAGCTGATCACCGACACCGAGGGCGCCACCGGGTCGTTCTGGGTCGAGGAGGACGGCGAGACCTGGACGATGGAGACCGGCGGGCACGTGTCGTCGCCGTTCACCTCGGCCTACGTGAACGAAGCCGGCGCCGGGGTGACGCTGAACTACCAGAAGCTCTCCGTCGCCGAGATGCGCAAGAGCCTGCTGCAGGTGCTGACCGAGCCGTCGTACCAGGAAGGCGCCGAGCGCATCTACCGCGACCTGCTGCTCAACCCGACCCCGGCCGACGTCGTCCCGCACCTCGAGCGGCTCACCGCCGAGCACCGCACGCGCTGACGTAGGACCGCAAAAACCTAGATGTGGAAAGGAGGATCCCTCGTGACGAAACTACGCGGAAACCCGTGGGCCGCCCTCACCGTGACCTGCCTCGGGTTCTTCATGACCATGCTGGACCTGACCATCGTGAACATCGCGATTCCCGACATGATGGGCAGGCTCAAGGCGTCGTTCGACGACGTCCTGTGGGTGCTGAACGGCTACACCCTCGTGCTGGCCGTGCTGCTGATCACCGCCGGAAGGCTGGGTGACCTGCGGGGCGCGCGGAAGATGTTCGTGCTGGGCGTCGCCGTGTTCACGGTGGCTTCGGGCGCCTGCGGCTTCGCCGCCGGTCCCGGCCAGCTCATCGCCTTCCGGGTGGCGCAGGGCCTGGGCGCGGCGTTGCTGATGCCGCAGACGCTGACGATCATCACCACCGCTTTCCCGGCCAGGCGGCGGGGTGCCGCGCTCGGCATCTGGGGCGCGGTGGGCGCGGCGGCCACGATGCTCGGCCCGAGCCTCGGCGGCCTGCTGGTCACCGTGTTCGACTGGCGGGGGATCTTCCTGCTCAACGTCCCGATCGGGATCGTCGTGGTGGCGCTCGCGCTGTGGCTGCTGCCCGACGTCGCGCCGTCCGGCCGTCGCCGTCTCGACCTCCGGGGCGTGCTGCTGGCCAGCGCGTCACTGCTCGCGCTGAGCTACGGGCTCGTCGAGGGCGAGCGCTACCACTGGGGCACGATCAGCGGGATCCTCTCGATTCCGCTGATCCTCGTGGTCGGGGCCGTGCTGCTCGGGGTGTTCGTGCTGACCCAGTCGCGCGCGCAGGCCGGGGAGCCGCTGGTGCCGTTCGTGCTGTTCCGCGACCGCAACTACATGCTGATGAACGTGGTCACCGCAGCCCTGCCGATCTCGCTGACCGGCTTCTTCCTGCCGCTGGCGATCTACCTGCAGGCCGTGCTCGGCCTGTCCGCGCTGGCCGCGGGGCTGGCGATGGCGACGATGACCGTGGTGATGCTGGTGCTCGCGCCGCTGGCGGGCCGCTTCGGCGACCGCGTCGACGGCAAGTACCCGCTGACCGTCGGCCTGGTCCTGTTCGCCATCGGCACCGGCTGGATCGCCGCGTCGGCGGAGACGACCAGCGGGTGGACCGATTTCCTGGCGCCGCTGATCATCGGCGGGGCCGGTCTCGGCCTGCTGTTCGCCCCGGTCGGCGCGCTCGCCATGCGCGACGTCGAGCCGCGGCTGGCCGGTGCCGCTTCGGGCGTGCTCAACACGACGCGGCAGATCGGCATGGTCGTCGGCACCGCGATCGTCGGCGCGCTGATGCAGAACCGGTTCGCCGCCTCGATCAACGCCGAGGCGGCCACCCGCGGCCAGGTGCTTCCGGAGCCCGCTCGCACCGGGTTCGTCCAGGGCTTCCGCCACGTCGCGGAGAGCGGCCTGCAGGTCGGGGCGAGCTCGGGTGGCGACGCGCCGCCGCCGGGGATTCCGGCGGAGGTCGCCCAGCTGCTGGCGAAGCTCGGCCGTGAGGTGTTCACGAACGGGTACATGGGCGCGATGCGGCCTACGCTGGTCCTGTCGCTCTCGGTGGCGCTGCTCGCGGCCTTGATCTCGCTGGCCATCAAGCGCACCCGGCCCGCCGGTGGCGTGCGAGCCGAGCTCCCCGAAGTCCCTGAAGAGCAGATCCCGGCGGAGGCAGGCAGCCTGCGCTGAGCCCCCACCCGCAACTCGTCGACGAGTTGTGGTCTCTCACGCGCAAGAGACCACGATTCGTCGACGAGTCGCGGACGGGAGCATGGCGTCAGAGCACAACGGAAGATGCGCGCGTGATCGCCGAGGGTCACGATGGCCCCATGACCGAGAGGATGCCACCGCTATGAAAAGCGAACCGCGACTGCCGCCGATCGCCGACGAAGCCGAGTGGCAGGCGGCGCGGGATCGGCTGCTGGTCAAGGAGAAGCAGGCCACCAGGCTGCTCGACGCCCTCGCGGCGGAACGGCGGCGCCTGCCGATGGTCCGGGTCGGCCAGGACCACGTGTTCGACGGCCCGGACGGGAAGGTGCGGCTGCTCGACCTGTTCGAGGGCCGCCGTCAGCTGATCCTGTACCACTTCATGTTCGACACGGATTGGGAGACCGGCTGCCTCGGCTGCTCCCGGAAGATCGACGACATCGGCAATCTCGCCCATCTGCACGCGCGCGACACCTCGTTCGCGATGGTCTCCCGGGCGCCGCTGGCCACACTGGCGGCGTTCCGGGAGCGGATGGGCTGGACCGTTCCGTGGTTCTCTTCGGCGGGCACGCGGTTCAACGACGACATGGGCGCCACCGTCGACGGTGGCGAACGGTTCGGGTTGAGCGTGTTCCTGCACGACGGCGAAGTGGTGTACCGCACCTATTTCACGACAGGGCGGGGGCTTGAGCCGGCCGGCTTCCGGCATTTTCTCGATCAGACCCCGTATGGCAGGCAAGAGGACTGGGAGGATTCACCCGAGGGGTGGCCCCAGTCGCCGACGTACGGGTGGGGCCGGTTGAACGACGAGTACGACGACTGACCGTCCCCGAAACCGAGCGGCGAAAGCCCAGAACTCCCCGAAACAAGGAGAACGTGAGCATGCCCAACGACGAGAAGATCGTCAAGGCCAACGGTGTCGACCTCTGCGTCCAGACCTTCGGCGACGTCAAGGACCCCGCGATCCTGCTGATCCACGGTGCTTCCGCCTCGATGCTGTGGTGGGAGGCCGAGCTCTGCGAGAAGATCGCCGCGGGCGGCCGGTTCGTGATCCGGTTCGACAACCGGGACACCGGGAAGTCGGTGAGTTACCCGACCGGGCAGCCCGGCTACTCGCTGCGGGACATGACCGAGGACGCGCTGGGCATCCTCGACGTCCTCGGCATCCAGCGCGCGCACCTGGTCGGCCGGTCGATGGCCGGGGCGATCATCTCCCTCGCCGGGATCGACTACGCCGACCGCGTGGCGTCGCTGACCTTCGTGTCCACCACCCCGGGCGGCGGCGACCTGCCGCCGATGTCCGACGAGTTCATGGAGTACACCTCCCAGAACCCGGACCCCTCGGACTCGAAGGCGGTCGTGGACTTCATCACCGGGCTGATGAAGGTCTACTCGGGCGGTTCGCCGTACTACGACGAGAAGGCCATGCGGGCCATCGCCGAGGCGGACGTGGCGCGCGCGGACAACATCGCGTCCACGCTGACCAACCACTTCGTGATCAACTTCGACGGCCCCGAGAAGGGCGGTCTCGGCGACATCACCGCGCCGACCCTGGTGGTCCACGGCGAGAAGGACCCGGTGTTCCCGCTGCCGCACGGTGAGGCGCTGCGCGACCGGATCCCCGGCGCCGAGCTGCTGATCATGGAGAAGGCCGGGCACGAGGTGCCGGAGCCGCTCTGGGACGTGTTCGCGACCGCGCTGATCAAGCACTCCGCGGTCTGACCCGCACCACAACTCGTCGACGAATCGTGGTCTCTCACGCACGAGCGGC
>NZ_JAYMZS010000025.1:26470-38686 GCF_035828755.1 Amycolatopsis sp. H20-H5
CCAACCAGACACCACGATTCGTCGACGAGTTGCTGTCTCGCGGCAGCCCAGCCACGGCAGCCCAGCCACGGAAGCCCAGCCTGGAGGAGCGTATGGACACCCCCGAGATCGGTGAGCTCGTGGTGCCCGGCGCCCGGCTGTACTACGAGGTCGTCGGCACCGGCCCGGCGCTGGTGCTCGTCCCGACCGGGAACGGCGACGCCGGTCCGTTCCGGCCGATCGCGAGCCTGCTGGCCGACCGCTACACCGTCATCACCTACGACCGGCGCGGGTTTTCCCGCAGCCCCCTCGACGGCCCCGTGGACGACGAGCGGCGGCTCGAGACCGACGTCGACGACGTCCTGCGCCTGCTCGCCCACCTCGCCGACGGGCCCGCCTGCGTTTTCGGCACGTGCTCGGGCGCGATCGTGGCGCTCGCGCTGCTCGAACGGCACCCGGACCGGGTCCGCGCGCTGGTCGCGCACGAGCCGCCGCTGGCGTCCGTGCTGCCCAACGCGGACGAGGAACTCGAGTTCCACGAGAACCTGTACGAGCTGTACCGGACGGCCGGAGTGGACGAGGCCCGGCAGGCCTTCGGGCGCTATCTGGGCGCGACCGGGGCGTCGAAGCCGCCCGAGGAGTTCCAGCCACCACCCGACGAGCTCGCCGACATGCTGGCGCGCACCCGCCGCAACCTGACGTTCTGGTTCGACCACGAGGTGCGGTCCTTCCCCGCGGTCGTCCCGGACACCGTGGCGCTGAAGGCGGCGTCCGCGCAGCTCGTGCTGGCGGGCGGGACGACGTCGCGGGAGCAGTCCCCCTACCGCGCCAACGCGGTGCTGGCCGGGCGCGTCGGGCTCGATCTGGAGCACTTCCCCGGCGGGCACCTCGGGCACGTGACGGATCCGGTCGAGTTCGCCGAACGACTGCACGAAGTGTTGCTGCGCAACGGGAAACGGTGATCCGGTGGGCACCGGTGGCGCACCACGGGTCGCGATAGCCGGCGGCGGCCCGGCCGGTCTGTTCCTGGCCCGCATGATCGGTCTCAAGCTGCCGAGGGCGACCGTCGAGGTCTACGAGCGCAACGGCCCCGGCGACGTCTCCGGCTTCGGCGTCACGCTGTCGGACCGGACCCTGAGCGGGCTCGCGCGGCACGACCCGGAGACCCACCGGCTGATCATCGACGCGAGCGTGACCCTGTCCGGCATCGAGGTCCGGCCGCCGGGCGCGCGGCTGCGGTACGACGGTTTCGGCGCGGCCGCGATCTCCCGGCACACCCTGCTGAAGATCCTGCGTGAGCAGGCGACCGAGGCCGGGGCGCGGATCCACTACCGGGCTCGCGCCGAGGACCTCGACGCCGACGTCGTCGCGTTCGCTGACGGCGCCCGTTCGTCCCATCGCGACGCCCGCCGTGAGGCGTTCGGCACCGAGACGCGGACCGGGGCGGCGCGCTACGTCTGGCTGGGCACGTCCGCCGATTTCGGTGACGCCGCGACGCTCGCCTTCGAGCGGACCGAGCACGGCCCGGTGGCCGCGCACTGCTATTCGTACGGCCGTTCGCCCGGCCGTTCGTCCGGCAGTGCGATGAGCACCGTGGTCGTCGAGCTGGACGAGACGACCTGGCGCGCCGCCGGGCTGGACGACGGCGCCGAGATCGACGGCGACGCGCCGCCGTGGCTGTCCGAGGTCTTCGCCGAGCACCTCGACGGGCACAAACTGGTCGGCAACCACAGCCGCTGGGGCCGGTTCACCGTGGTGCGCAACGCTTCCTGGTCCGACGGCAACACCGTCCTGCTGGGCGACGCGGCCCACACCGCGCATTTCACGGTCTCGTCCGGCACGAAAATGGCGCTGGAGGACGCGATCGCGCTGGGCCGCGCGCTGAGCGAGCACGACGGCCACCCCGCCGCCGCTTTCGCCGAGTACGAACGGCTTCGCCGCGGTCCGGTGGCGAGGACGCAGCACTGGGCCGAGCCGAGCATGCACTGGTGGGAGACCTACGGACGCCGTCTGCACCAGCCGCCGTCGCAGTTCGGCATGCACTTCCTCACCCGCACCCGCGCGATCAGCTACCTCGGCCTGCGCCGCCGCTGCGCCGACCGGATCGACGAGGCCGAGGCGGACTACTTCCGCGCCGCGGGCTTCACCGGCACACCGCCCCACGCGATCGCCGCGCCCTTCACGGTCGACGGCGTCCGGCTCACTGACCGGCTCGTGACGGCCGTTCCTCAGGCTGACGGGGAAGTCCTGATCGACGACGCCATCCGGTTCGCTGAACTGTCCTGTGTGGACATTCCAGAAAACGGCCCGGCGGCGGACGAGCTGCTCCGGCAGGCCTTGGCGCGCGGCCTCCCCGGAGTCTTGCTCCGCGCGGATCCCTTGACCCACTGGCACACCACCCTGCGTCTCGCGAGCCGCGTCCGCACCGAAACCGGCCTCGCCGTAGCCGTCGAGGTGCCCGCGGACTGGGCACTGGACCTGACCCGCGAGGCCGACACCGACCCCTGGCCCGCCCGAATCCACCTGGCCCTCCTTACCGGCCGGACCGACCTCGTCGTCCCGACCCGCTGAACTGCCCCTGAAGGCCACCATCACGGCGTTTAACGCCGTGATGGTGGCCTTCAGGGGCAATCCGCAAGCCATGAGGTGCCCGGGTCAGGGCGGGGACGCGACGATGGGGGTGACTTCCGGCGTCGAGTGGAGGGCGGCTCCCGTGGGGGACATGCTGCGGATACCCGGATCGACCTTTCTCCAGGGTTCACCGCCCTGGCTGCTCGACTGGCTCGAGGAGCAGGACCAGCCCCTGCCGCGCCGCTGGTTCGCCGACGAGACGCCCCAGCTCCCGCGGACGCTCCCGGAGTTCCGGCTCGACCGCTACCCGGTGACCGTCGCCGAGTTCACCGAGTTCGCGCAGGCGACCGGATACCGTTCCGACGCCGAGGAAATCGGGTTCGGCATGGTCTACGCCGAGGCCTCGTGGGAAGAACGCGCGGGCGCCTGCTGGCACTCGCCGGGCGGTCCCGGCACCACCACCGCGGGCTACGACGATCACCCCGTCGTGCACATGTCCTGGAACGACGCCACCGCGTACGCGCAGTGGGCCGGAAAGCGCTTGCCCACCGAGGCCGAATGGGAGTTCGCGGCCCACGGCCCGGACTTCCGGATCTGGCCGTGGGGCGACACCTGGAAGAGCGACTGCGCCGCCACCGCCGAGTTCTACGCGGGCGCGCTGAACTCGCTCGGCGCGTGGCGCGAGTGGTGGCGGACGATGCACGCGCGGTACGGCGCGATGCCGCGGACGACGCCCGTGGGCAGCTTCTCCGACCTCGGGGACAGCGTGTTCGGTTGCGGCGACATGGCGGGCAACGTCTACGAGTGGACCTCGACGCTCACCCGCCTTTACGACGAGGCGACCGAATGCGACCCCAGCGTGAAGATGGCCGTCGGCCGCTACCGCGTCATGCGCGGCGGCTCGTGGATGAACTTCCGCTATCAGGTCCGCTGCACTGAACGGATTCACGGTGATCCCACCGGCTGGTCGAGCTTCGCCGTCGGCTTCCGGTGTGCGAAGGACGCTTAGCCCGAACTAGGAGGTAGCAGTGGTAAAGATCATCCTTCCCGCCGGCTGGACCATGGGCCGGACGGAATTCGAGGGCTCCGAAGGATTGCTCCCGGACGTCATCCGCCGGTTCGCCGCGGACAATCCGAGCTACGGCCCGCGGCTGCTGGGTCCCGACGACCAGTTGCTGACCTACATCAACCTCAGCATCGACGACGACCTCATCCTGCGCGCCGAACGCGCCGGCACCGAGGTTCCCGCGGGCAGCACGGTCGTCGTCACCGCACCGATGGCTGGTGGCTGAGGATGCGTCGTGTCGTTTTCGACGCTTACGGGCCGCCGGACGTCCTGCGGACCGTGGACGGCGAAGTGCCCGAACCCGGTGAAGGCCAGGTGCTGGTGCGGGTCGCCGCGGCGGGGGTCAACTTCGTCGACCTCTACCAGCGGTCCGGCGCCTACACCGTGCGGTTCCCGTTCACCCCGGGCTTCGAAGGCAGCGGGACCATCCTCGGCGTGGGCCCCGGGGTGCCGGGATTCGCCGCGGGCGACCGCGTCGCCTGGGCCGGTTCCCCGAACTCCTACGCCACGCACTGCCTGGTCAAGGCGGAGCGCCTGGTGCCGGTGCCGGACGCGCTCGACCTCGACGTCGCGGCGGCCGTGCTCATCCAGGGCATGACCGCGCACTTCCTCGCGTCGGACGTGGTGACGCTGCCCGAGGGCGCCACCTGCCTCGTGCACGCGGCGGCGGGTGGGGTCGGCGCGCTGCTCTGTCAGCTCGCGGTGCTCCGGGGGGCCAAGGTCATCGGCACGGTGTCGAGCGCGGCGAAGGCCGAGGTCGCGCAGGCTGCCGGAGCCGGGCACGTCATCGACTACTCGGCGGGCGACTTCGCCGAGCGGGTCAAGGAAATCACCGGCGGCGAAGGCGTGGACGTGGTCTACGACGCCGTCGGCCGCGACACCTTCGAGGCCGGGCTCACCTGCCTCCGCCCGCGCGGTACATTTGTCCTCTATGGACAGACGAGCGGCCCGGCGGCGCCGCTGGACCCCCAGGTCCTCAACGCGCGCGGCTCCCTGTTCCTCACGAAGGCTTCGCTGGGGCACTACGACAAGACCCGGGAGCAGCTGCTGCACCGCGCCGGGGAGGTCTTCGCCGCCGTCGTCGACGGCAGCCTGCGGCCCCGCGTGCACCAGACGTACACCCTGGCCGACGCCCCCGAGGCGCACCGGGAGATCGAGTCCCGCAACGCCATCGGCAAGGTCCTGCTGCGCCCCTGAAAGTCCCTGAAGGCCACCATGAGGGCGTTAGAGTCCCTCATGGTGGCCTTCAGCGCGTTGCTGGCCGGGAATGTCCCTGAAGGCCACCATCACAGCGTAAAACGCCGTGATGGTGGCCTTCAGGGGCAGTTGCGGGGTCAGCCGAGGCCGGGCACGCTCGAGATCTTGTTGCCGGTCATGCCCGCCATGCCGGACATGCCAGCCATGCCAGCCATGCTGGAGTGGTCGGCAGGCGCGGCGGGAGCGGCTGGGGGGCCGGAGTCCGGGTAGAAGAAGCCGACTCCGGCGACGGCGTCGAAGCCGGGGATGGGCTTGCCGGGGTTGAAGATCGACACCTGCGGGACCACCCGGTTCGGGCTGATCCAGAGGTGCAGGTCCCACAGCCTGCCGTGCGGCATGCCGGTGCAGCGCGCGCAGTCGGCGGGCGTCGGCGGGATCGCCGCTTCGGCCTGGCCGTGCCATGCCTCCGCGGGCGGGACCGTCACGTTCTGCCAGTTGTCGGCGGGGTGCACGCTCCGCTCGTGGATGAACCAATCGCTGTCGGTCAGGCACGCCAGGCCCGGGTCCCTCGGGAACGAAGGCCGCACGCCCGGGGTGTAGTGGCCGCCGTAACCCCAGCCCGCCAGCACGTACGGGTAGTCGATGCCGAACGGGTCGAGGACGTCCTTGGCCTTCGGGCTCGGGCGGTAGAACAGCAGCGTCGGCTTGCCCGGCCGGATCTCCTGGTTCTCCTGCACGACGGTGAAGCCCACGCCGCCCATGCTGACGAAGAAGTGCGGGAGGATGTCGTAGGTGACGTCCGCCTTGGTGTTCGGCGTCGCGAGCCGCTTGAGGTCGGCGTCGTTCCGGATGACCGTCAGGTCGCCGAGCAGGTTCAGCACGCGCTGCTGGTCCACCGCCAGCGTCAGTGCCCGCAGCGCGGGCCCGCAGCCGCCGGGGCGGGCCGCCGGCGTCGCGGGGGAGGCGGCCGCCGGTCCGGTCGTCGCGAGCAGCGCGAGCAGGCTGATCGCGACCCCGGCCGCCCGCCAGCCCTTCCTCAGGTGGTGCCGCGGCCGTGATCGGCGCTGGGGCACGGGTTGATTCCGCTGAGCCACTGGCTTCCTCCTCGAACGGGACGGCTGCGGTTCGGTCGAAACACAGTCGTGCCGAAGCTAGGGGGCGCTGGGGCGTAAGCACATCTCCCGACTTGCTGGTTCGCCCGACTCAGCAATCCGGGATGCGCTCGTGCAGCTGTAGCAGGGCGTAGGCGGCCACCGTGGAGTTGTCCATGATCGCACCGCCGGTGATCATTCGCTCGAACTCCGCCCTGGTCACCCAGCGGTGGCGCATGTCCTGCTCCTCGTGCTCCCTGGCGGTCTCGCCCTGCACCAGTTCGGTGGCGAGGAACGACGTGAACGCCTGGCCGCTCGCGCCCTGCCAGCCGAACAACCGTCCCAGCGCGACGAGCTTTCCGGCGCGCAGCCCGGTCTCTTCGGCGAGTTCCGCGCGGGCCAGCTCTTCGGGGGTGCCGGTTTTCGGGTACGGAAAACAGCCCTGCGGGAATTCCCAGTACCGCCCGGAAATCGGGTAGCGATACTGGTCGACCAGGTGGAAGCCGTCGTTCTCACTGGCGATGACGACCGCGTAGTCGGGCCGATCGACCACCGAGTAGATCCCGGCCGAGCCGTCCGGCCGCTCAATCCGGTCCTCACGCACCGAAAGCCATGGGTTCTCGTAGACCAGCCGGGTGGACAGCTGCCGGATCACCGGGGTTTCCCCGTCGGGCAAGGATTCCATGTCGCCATGGTAGGCCGGGGCCGCCCGGTGCGCGGGAGCTCGGCAAGCCAGGAGACGTGGCGTGCCCGCCGGCCGGAACACCATGGACGGCACAGGTCGCCGCAGCCGTGCGTACGAGGGGCGAGCACTATTCGATTGGGGACGCGATGCGTTTTCTGTCCGGCCACGAGGATCTCAAGATAGCGGTGATCGGTTTCGGATACGTCGGCTCCTGCATCGCGGCGACGCTCGCGGACCGCGGGTACGACGTCGTCGGCGTGGACACCGACCCCCGGCTGGTCGAGGAGCTGGCGCGCGGGCACTGCCGGTTCAACGAACAAGGGCTGGCCGACCTGATCTTCAGCGGGATGGCCGCGGGAAAACTGCGCGTCACCAACGAAACCGCCGCGCTCGGTTTCGCCGACGTCGTGCTGATCACCGTCGGCACGCCGATCCGCGAGGACGGCGAGCTGGCCGACGAGCAGCTGCGCGGCGCGTGCACGGAACTGAGCAAGCACCTGCGTCCCGGCCAGCTGGTCGTGCTCAAGAGCACCGTTCCGCCCGGCACCACCCGCGAGATCGTGCTGCCGCTGCTCGAACAGCGAGGCCTGGTCGGCGGCGTGGACTTCGGGCTCGCGTTCACCCCGGAACGCCTCGCCGAGGGCACCGCGCTGCGTGAGCTGCGCACCTTCCCGATCGTGGTCGGCGGCCTCGGCGCGGACAGCGCGCGGGACGTGGCCGCGTTCTGGCAGCGGACGCTGGGCGTCGACGTCATCCCACGTGACTCGCTGGAGTCCGCGGAGATCGTCAAACTGGCCAGCAACTGGTGGATCGACCTGAACATCGCGCTGGCCAACGAACTCGCCAAGTTCTGCGCGCTCTACCAGGTGGACGTGCTCGACGTCATCTCGGCGGCGAACACGATCCCCAAGGGCGCGGGCAACGTCAACATCCTGCTGCCGAGCGTCGGCGTGGGCGGCTCCTGCCTCACCAAGGACCCGTGGATGGTGTGGCGCGCGGCGGGTCAGCAGGGCGTCGAAATCCGGACGGCGTCGGCGGGCCGTGAGGTCAACGCCGGGATGCCGGAGTACGCCGCGCAGCTCGTCATCGACGAGCTTCTCAAGCAGGGCAAGGAACCCGTCGGCGCGAAGGTGGCCGTCCTCGGGCTCGCGTTCAAGAACAACACCGGCGACCTGCGGGCCACCCCGACCCACGGCGTGGTCGAAACGCTGACGAAGGCAGGCGTGCGGGTGCGGATCTTCGACCCGCTCGTCGACGACGAAGCCGCCGAGGAGCTGTTCGGCATCGTGCCCTCGGCGGACGTCACCGAGGCCGTGCGCGACGCCGACTGCGTCGCCGTGCTGGCGCTGCACCGGGAGTTCGACGAGATCGACTTCGCCGCGCTGCCGGTCGCGCCGAACTGCCTGCTGTTCGACGGCCGGGCCTATTACAGCAAGGAAAAGATCGCTGCCCTGCGCGCGCAGGGTTACCTCTACCGCGGAATTGGACGTTAGCCCGATGAACCCTGCACACGAGGTCACATCACGCCCGTCCCGGGTGGTGGTCACCGGCGGCAGCGGTTTCGTCGGCGGGCACCTCGTGGAGCGGCTGGTCGCGAGAGGCGACGAGGTCACCGTCTTCGACGGCGTGGCGCCGCCGCCCGCGGTGGCCAACGAGCACGTCCGGTACGTCGAGGGCGACATCCGCGACGCCGGGAAGCTCGCCGAGGCGATCACCCCCGGCACGGACCTGGTCTACCACCTGGCCGCGGTCGTCGGCGTCGACCAGTACCTGGCCCGGCCGCTCGACGTCGTCGACATCAACTTCCTCGGCACCCGCAACGTGCTCGACGTCGCCCTGCGCGCGGGCTCCGGGGTGGTGCTGGCCAGCACCAGCGAGGTGTTCGGCAAGAACCCCGCCGTGCCGTGGCGCGAGGACAGCGACCGCGTGCTCGGCGCGACCTCGGCCGACCGCTGGTCCTACTCCAGCGGCAAGGCGCTGGCCGAGCACCTCACGTTCGCCTTCGCCCGCCAGCACGGGCTCGACGCCCGGATCGTGCGCTACTTCAACGTTTACGGCCCCCGCCAGCGGCCCGCCTACATCGTCAGCCGGTCCGTCCACAGAGTACTGAACCGGCGCTCGATGGTGGTATACGACCAGGGCAGGCAGACACGCTGCTTCACCTACATCGACGACGCGGTCGACGGCACCATCCTCGCGGGCACGCGGCCGGGACTCACCGGGGAGTCGTTCAACCTCGGCAGCATGGTCGAGACCACCGTCGGCGCCCTCGTCCGCCTCGTCGCGGAGCTGACCGGCGCGACCGACGCCGTCGTCGACGTCGACACCGCCGTCCGGCTCGGGGCCGCCTACGAGGACCTGCCGCGCCGGGTGCCCGACAACACCAAGGCCCGCACCGAACTGGGCTGGCGCTGCGACACCTCCCTGCGGGACGGCCTCATCAAGACCATCGAGTGGGCGCGCTCCAGCCAGTGGTGGCTGGACCTCCCGGACAGCGGAGCGGAGTGACATGACGACCACCACATGCCGGGTGTGCGACGGCAAGGTGCAGGAGTTCGCCGACCTTGGCGAGCAGCCGACCGCCAACGGTTTCCTGCTGCCCCACGAGGCCGAGAACGAGTTCTTCTTCCGCCTCGCGGTCGGTGCCTGCGAGCTGTGCGGGATGGTCCAGCTGCTCGAAGAGGTCCCGCAGGATCTGCGCTACCACGCGGGATACCGTTACCACGCCTCCGGTTCGGCCAGCCACCGCGCGCATTTCGAGGGCAACGCCCGCCGGTTCCTGGCGACCGAGCTGACCGGCACCGATCCGTTCATCGTCGAGATCGGCTGCAACGACGGCGTCATGCTGTCCACTGTGGCCGATGCCGGGGTGCGTCACCTCGGTGTCGAACCTTCGTCCAATGTGGCCGCGGTGGCGGCGGCCAAGGGCGTCCGGGTGCTGTCCGAGTTCTTCGACGAGGACACGGCCGCCGCGATCCGCGCCGAGCACGGCCCGGCGGACGTCGTCTTCGGCGCCAACACCATCTGCCACATCGCGCACATCGGCTCGGTGCTGCGCGGGATCGACGCGCTGCTTACCCCGGCCGGGGTGTTCGTGTTCGAGGAGCCCTACCTCGGCACCATCATCGAGGGCCTCGCCTTCGACCAGATCTACGACGAGCACGTGTTCTACTTCAGCGTCGAATCCGTATCCGCGATGGCCGCGCAGTTCGGCTTCGAGCTGGTCGACGCCGAGCACGTGCCGCTGCACGGCGGGGAGATCCGCTACACCATCGCCCGCCAGGGCGCGCGGACCCCGGCGCCCGCGGTGGCCGCGCTGCTCGACGGCGAGCGGGCCCGTGGGCTGTCGCGGCCGGAGACGTTCCAGCGGTTCGGCCGCACCGTCGAGCGGGTCCGCGAGGACCTGGTCGCGCTGCTGCACAAGATCCGCGCCGAGGGCAAGACCGTGGTCGGCTACGGCGCGCCCGGCAAGAGCTCGACGGTCACCAACTACTGCGGGATCACCACGGACCTGGTGCCGTTCGTCTGCGACTCGACCCCGGGCAAGCAGGGGCACCTCGTGCCGGGCTCGCACCTGCCGGTGCGCCCGCCGGAAGCGTTCAGCGACCCGTATCCGGACTACGCGCTGCTGTTCGCGTGGAACCACGCGGAGGAGATCATGGCGAAGGAGCAGGGGTTCCGCGAGGCCGGTGGCCAGTGGATCCGCTACGTGCCAGAGGTCCGTGTCGGATGACCGCGCCGGAGCCCGTCGCCGTGGTCGGGATGGCCTGCAGGTTCGCCGGGGGCGTCGACTCGCTCGACGCCTTCTGGGACCTCCTGCGGGAGGGCGGGGACACGATCGGTGAGCTCCCCGAGGACCGCTGGGGCTCCTACGCGGCGCACGGACGTGACTTCGCCGAGGCCGTGCGCGACGTGACGAAACGTGGCGCTTTCCTCGACGACGTCAAGGGTTTCGACGCCGATTTCTTCGACATCACGCCCCGCGAGGCGGCGCTGATGGACCCGCAGCAGCGGATCGTGCTGGAGCTGGCCTGGGAAGCGCTGGAGCACGCCGGGATCTCGCCGAGGGACCTCGGCGGGAGCGACACCGGGGTGTTCATGGGCGTCGGCTCGGACGACTACGGCCGCCGCCAGCTTGAGGACCTGCCGAACATCGAGGCGTGGACAGGGATCGGCGGCGCCTACTGCGCCGTCGCCAACCGCGTCTCCTACGTACTGGACCTGCGGGGCCCGAGTGTCGCGGTGGACACCGCGTGCTCGTCCTCGCTCGTCTCGATCCACCTGGCCGCGCAGGCTCTGCGCGCCGGGGAATGCCCGGTGGCGCTGGCCGGCGGGGTACTCGTGATGGCCTCGCCGGGACTCTCACTGGTACTCGACGCGGCCGGCGCCACCGCCCCCGACGGGCGCAGCAAGTCGTTCGGGGCCGAGGCCGACGGCTACGGCCGCGGCGAGGGCGGCGGCCTGCTGGTCCTCAAGCTCCTGTCCGACGCGCGGCGTGACGGCGACCGTGTGCTCGCTGTCCTGCGCGGGAGCGCGGTCCACCAGGACGGCCGGACCAACGGCATCATGGCGCCCAACGGCGACGCGCAGGCGCACCTGATGCGCCGGGCCTACGCGACCGCCGGGATCGACCCGGCCACGGTCGGCTACGTCGAGGCGCACGGCACCGGGACCCGGATCGGCGACCCGCTCGAAGCGGGCGCGATGGCCTCGGTATTCCGGCCGGACGGCGCGGCGGGCGGCGACTGCCTGATCGGCTCGGTCAAGCCGAACATCGGCCACCTCGAAGCCGGTGCGGGTGTCGCCGGGGTGATCAAGACGATCCTGGCGCTGCGGCACGGGATCATCCCGCCCCAGGCGAACTTCACCGAGCCGAACCCCGCGATCGACTGGGCGGCTTCGGGTCTGCGCGTGGTGACCGAGGCGACCCCGTGGCCGGACCACGGCGGCCCGCGACGCGCGGGGGTGTCCGGGTACGGCTACGGCGGCACGATCGCGCACGTCATCCTGGAGCAGGCGGTGGCGACGCCCGACGAGCCAGTGTCCACTTCGGACGGCCTACTGTACCCGCTTTCCGGGGCGACTCAGGCGGCGGTCCGGGAGTACGCGGGCCTTCTCGCCGAGCACCTCGCTGCTGAGCCCGGCGTCCCGGCCGCGGACGTCGGCCACACACTGGCGCACCGCCGCGCGCACCTGCCGCAGCGTGCCGCGGTGTACGCCGGGGACCGCGCCCAGCTGCTCTCGCGGCTGCGCGAGTTCGCCGAGACGGGCACCGGCGCGGCCGTCGGCTCCGTGCCGCGCGGTGGGCGGGGCGGGCTGGTCTGGGTGTTCTCCGGCCACGGCTCGCAGTGGACCGGGATGGCCCGCGAGTCGCTGGAAACCGACCCGGTGTTCGTCGGCGTCATCGCCCGGCTGGAGCCGATTTTCGTCGAGGAGATGGGCGTTTCCCTGCTCTCGGCGATCCACGACGACGCGGCGTTGCCGGTCGACGTGATCCAGCCGATGATCTTCGCCGTGCAGGTCGCGCTCGGTGCGACGTGGCTGGCTTCGGGGGTGGCGCCCGCGGCGGTCATCGGCCACTCGGTCGGCGAGATCGCCGCCGCCGTCACCGCCGGGGTGCTCACCCT
>NZ_JAYMZS010000025.1:38696-91764 GCF_035828755.1 Amycolatopsis sp. H20-H5
ACCCGCGCCCAGGGCGGGCGGCTCGTCTGCCGCCGCTCGGTGCTGCTGCGCCGGGTGGCCGGGCGGGGCGCCATGGCGATGGTGAACCTGCCGCCCGCCGAGGCCGAAGCCCGTCTCGGCGACAGCACGACCGTCGCGCTGGCCGTTGCCGCCTCGACCGGCTCTTCGGTGGTCTCCGGCGACGTTCCGGCGATCGAAGAGCTCTGCGAGCGTTGGCGCGCGGAAGGACTCGACGTCCGGCGCGTCGACACCGACGTCGCGTTCCACAGCCCGCAGATGGACCCGCTGCTCGGCGCACTGGCCGCCGCCGCGGCCGACCTGCCGCCGTGCGCGCCCACCATTCCCTTGTACAGCACGGCTTTGCCGGACCCGCGATCCGCAGCTGTCCGCGACGGTGGCTACTGGGCGGCCAACCTGCGCGGCCAGGTGCGGTTCGCGCAGGCCGTGACCGCGGCCGCCGAGGACGGCTACCGGCTGTTCGTCGAGATCTCCGCGCATCCGGTCGTGGAGCACTCGCTCGTCGAGACGCTCGACGAACTCGGCATCGAGGACGCGTTCGTCACGCATTCCCTGCGCCGCAACCGGCCCGAGCGCGAGACGCTGCTCTCGAACCTCGGCCTGCTGTACTGCCACGGCGCGACCGTCGACTGGGCCGGGCTGTGGCCGGAGGGCGGCCTCACCGACCTGCCGGTGACGGCGTGGCAGCACCGGCCGTACTGGTACGACGAGCCGCGCAGCCGCCCGGCGCTGACCGAACGGCACGATCCGGCGAGCCACACCCTGCTCGGCGGCCGTATCACCGTGCACGGCACGACGCCGGTGCAGGCCTGGGTGACCGACCTCGATCGCGAGTCGCGGCCGTACCCCGGCAGCCACCCCGTGCGCGAGGTCGAGATCATCCCGGCGGCGGTGCTGCTGAACAGTTTCCTCGCCGCCGCGCACGGGTATCTCACCGCCGCGAAGGCGAAGGTCCTTGGCACCTGGCCGGACCTGACCGACGTCGCGTTGCGGGTGCCGGTCAGCGTCACGAACCCGCGGCACGTCCAGATCGTGCTGCAGGACGGCACACTCCGGCTCTCGTCCCGTCTCGCGGGCGCCACCGCCGGGCCGGCGGACGACACTGGCTGGCTGACCCACACGACGGCGGCCCTCGCGCCGTACGCCGGGCTCGGCGAACCCACCGAGGTGGCCGCTCCCGAGCAGCTCCCGGCCGGGTACGTCGTCGATCGGCTCGCCACGCTCGGCGTCGCCGCGATGGGCTTTCCCTGGACTGTGGAGGAGATCAGCCGCGGTGAAGGCACCTTGTCGGCCACCATCCACACCGGACAGACGACCGGCTGGGCGCCCATCCTGGACGCCGCGCTGTCGGCCGCCTCGGTGGTGTTCGGCGGGCCGCCGATCCTGCGCATGCCCGCGCACATCCACCACGTGACGCTCGCCCCGCAGGCGCCAGCCCGTGCGCGGGTCACCGTCCGCACGCTCGGCGACGACGTGGTCGACGTCGAGATCATCGGCGACGACGGCGTCCTGGTCGGCAAACTGTCCCGGCTGCGCTACGGCGTGCTGGACGGGACCGCCGGGACGGTCACGAGCCCGCGCCGCCTGGTCCACCGGATCGGCTGGCAGCCGGTGCCCGCCCTCGGCCGCGAGACTGCCGTGGCGAAGGTGGTCCTCGTCGGGCCCGACACGGACCTGCTCGCGACGCTGGCCGAACGGTTTGAGGCCGAAGGCATCTGGAACCGGGTCGTCACCACCCCGGACGAGCTGCGCGAAAGCGAGCTCACCAGCGATCACACGGTACTGGTGGTGCCGTCACAAAGTCCCTTGTGGACACTGGATTCCCTCGACCGCCCAGGCGAACCCGCCGTGCGGTCGGCCTGGCTGCTGACCCGTGCCGCGCAGCGGATCGCCGGTGCCCGCCTGGCGAAACCCGCCCGGCTGTGGTGCGTCACGCAGAACGTGCGGGACGGCGAAGACGCGGGGTCGCTCGGGCAGGGCTCGCTCTGGGGACTGGGCCGGATCATCGGTGGCGAACACCCCGAGTTCTGGGGCGGCATCGTCGACATAGGACAGTCTACTGAGGACTTGTCGGCGCTGGTCGACGTCCTCAGGGGCGTCCGCGGCGAGGACGTCGTCGCGGTCCGCGAGGGCGAGGCCACGGTGCCGCGGCTGCACCGGATCGACGGCGAGCCCGTCCGGTCCCCGCTGACCTGTCGTCCGGACGGGACGTACCTGATCACCGGCGGGCTTGGCGTGCTCGGCCTCGAGGTCGCGCACTGGCTGGCCGACCGTGGTATGCGCCGGATCGTGCTCGCCGGGCGGCAGGCGCTGCCGCCGCGCGACACCTGGGACGAGCTCACCGACCCCGGCACGCTGGCGCGGATCGAGTCGATCCGTTCCCTCGAACGGCTCGGCGTCACCGTGGCCACCGTCGCGCTGGACATCGCCGACCCCGACGCCGCGACCAAGCTGCTTTCGCCAGCGGCGCTCGGGTTGCCGCCGATCCGGGGAATCGTGCACGCGGCCGGGATCGTCGACAACCGGACCCTCGGCTCGCTCGACGAGGACGCGCTGCGCACGGTCCTGCGGCCCAAAGTGGACGGTGCGCTGGTGCTGCACACCCTGTTCCCGCCGGGCAGTCTCGATTTCTTCGTGCTGTTCTCCTCCAGCGGCCAGCTGCTCAACCTGCCCGGCCAGGCGAGCTACGCCGCGGGCAACGCGTTCCTCGACACGCTCGCCGCGCACCGCCGGGCCGCCGGGGACACCGCGACGACCAGCTTCGGCTGGACCTCGTGGCGCGGGCTGGGGATGTCGACGTCCTCGGCGGCGATCGACGTCGAGCTGGCCGCGCGCGGCACGGCCGACATCAGCCTGACGGAGGCCTTCGGCTCCTGGGAGCTGGCCGAGCGGTACGACCTCGGCTACGCGGCCGTGCTGCGGACCATCCCCCTGGAGGCCGGGGACCGCAGGCCACCGCTGCTCTCGGAGCTGCCAGAGGACACGGCGGCCGGGGAGTCCGCGGCGGAGGCCCCGGCCGAGGGCTGGCGGGAGCTCACCGGTGCCGACCTGCGCGAGTTCGTCATCGGGGAGATCAGCGCGCAGGTCGTCACGGAGACGAAGCTCGCGGCCTCCGAGGTCGATCCGCGCCGGGCCCTGCTGGAGATGGGCCTCGACTCGGTGATGACCGTGCGGATCCGGCGCGCGCTGGAACGGCGGTTCGGGCTGCCGCTCCCGGCGACGTTGTTCTGGGACCACCCGACGATCGACGCGGTCACGGCCCTGCTCGCCGAGCGTCTCGAAGAGGATCAGGACCGGCCCGCCGCCGCATGAGGAGAACCGCGATGAACCGTGCAGGTGTGGTGCGCTGGCCCGAGGACGTGGCCGAGGCCTACCGGACGGCCGGGTGCTGGCTCGGTCGTCCGCTCGGCTCCTGGCTGTGGGAGTGGGCGGACCGCTGGGGTGACCGGACGGCGGTGGTCGACGGCGAACAGCGGCTGAACTACCGCGAACTCGCCGAGCGCGCCGACGGCCTCGCCGAAGGGCTGGCCGGGCTGGGGCTCGGGCACGGCGACACCGTGCTCGTCCAGCTCCCGAACTGCTGGGAGTTCGTCGCGGTCACCCTGGCCTGTTTCCGGCTCGGGGTGGCGCCGGTGATGATGCTGCCGCCGCACCGGGAGTACGAGCTGACCTCGATCGGCGCGCACGTCGACGCGAAGGCCGTGATCGTGCCCGGGGTGTGGAAGGGCTACGACCACCAGGAGCTCGCCCACCGGGTGGCCGCCGCGCTCCCGTCGCGCGCGCGGGTGCTGGTGGCGGGCGGGGAGGTGCAGCCGGACAGCGTCGACCTGCGCGACCTGATCAAGACCGGGGGCGCCGCGCTGCGCCGCCGCTGGCTCGACGAGCGGGCGCCGTCGGCGTCGGACGTCGCGCTGTTCCTGCTGTCCGGCGGGACGACCGGGGTGCCCAAGGTGATCAGCCGGACGCACGACGACTACGAGTACAACCTCCGCCGGGTCGCGCGGGCCTGCCGGTTCGACGAGGACACGGTGTACCTCACGGTGCTGCCCGCCGGGCACAATTTCCCGCTCGCCAACCCGGGGATCCTGGGCGCGCTGGCGTCGGGTGGCCGGGCCGTGCTGCTGCCCTCGCCCCGGCCGGAGGCGGTTTTCGAGGCGATCGAGGCCGAGGGGGTCACGGCCACTTCGGCGGTGCCCGCGGTGGTGCTGAAGTGGATGGAGGCGGCCGCGGCGAGCACGCGCGACCTGTCCAGCCTCCAGTACGTCCACGTCGGCGGCTCCGTCCTGTCCCCGGAGGTCGCCGCGCGGATCGGGCCGTCGCTGGGCTGCCGCCTGCAGCAGGTGTACGGGATGGCCGAGGGGCTCATCTGCTACACCCCCGCCGACGCGTCCGCGGAGATTTCCTTTGCCACGCAAGGATCTCCGGTGAGCCCGTTCGACGAGCTACTGGTCGTCGGCCCCGACGGGCTCGCGGTGCCGCCCGGCGAAGTCGGCGAGCTGCTGACTCGCGGCCCGTACACCCCGCGTGGCTATTTCGGTGTCCCCGAACAGAATCTTGTGTCGTTCACGCCTGACGGCTGGTTCCGCACCGGCGACCTCGTGCGCCTCACGCCCGAGGGGCACGTGGTGGTCTGCGGCCGCGTCAAGGACCTGATCAACCGGGCGGGGGAGAAGATCTCGGCGGGTGAGATCGAGACCCTCGTCCAGGAGTTGCCCCAGGTCGCCGAGGTGGCCGCCGTCCCTGCTCCCGACCTGGACGTCGGCGAGCGCGTCTGCCTGTTCGTCCGCCTCCACCCCGGCTGCCACCTCACCCTCACCGCGATAGCCGAGGCTTTCCGCACCCGCGGCGTCGCCGCCTTCAAAACCCCGGAACTCCTGTACATCCTGGACGAACTCCCGCACACCCCCGTCGGCAAACCAGACAAGAAAGCCCTCCGAACCCTCCTTCCCGCCGCCCACCCCTTCGCCGCCTGACCCTTTTCCCCCCACCCGCCCGGCGTTCCCCGCGCCGGGCATTTGTCATGCCCCTTCAACGCCGTGCGTAGAAAGCTGCCACCCGTGTCTGTGCGGACGTCACGCGTGATCAGAATGCCGTCACGCGTGTCTGGACTGCCGCCTCGCTTTGCTTGTCCTGCAAGGTTGTGAAGGCAGTGCGGACACGGGCTGGTTTATTCCGGGTTTTGGTTCTTTGATCGTGCGGCATTTTTCTTGATCGCTTTGTTGACAGGGTTAAGTCGTGAACCTTAACCTTGTGGAGTCGGAAAGATTGTTGGACAGTAACCGACTCTTTCCGATTTCACCCGGCCGCCGTTTCTCACGGCGGGTTCCGAAATTCCACTCCATTCACGTGAAGGGATCACTTATGTCCAAGATCATGCGCGGGGCACGTGTGGGCAAGGCTGTCGCGGCGCTGGCGGCGGGTGCCGGTCTGGTGCTGCTGACGGTTCCGTCCGCGGGTGCCGCGGAGGCCGCCGCTCCGGCGATCTCCGTGTCCCCGGCGAGCGGCCTGAGCAACGGGCAGGCCGTCACCGTGACCGGCACCGGGTTCCCGGCGGGCGCGCAGGTCGGCGCCTCGGAGTGCAGCAACGGGACCTGGCCGGACGTCCGCTGCGACTCGGCCGACGGCGTCTCCGCGACGGCCGACGCGAGCGGCGGCTTCAGTGTCACCTTGACGGTGCGCACCGCCTTCCAGGGCGCCGGCCAGCCCGCCGGGCCGGTCGACTGCCTGTCCGCACCCGGCTGCGCCGTCCGCGCGGGCGACACGACCGGAGCGGTCGTCGCCGCGCCGGTCGCCCTCGCCTTCAGCTGACCGGTGCCGTGCGTGGATCGCGGCCTGCCCGCGATCCACGCGCGTCAGCGAAAGGCGCTGGTCAGAGCGGTCACGGCGGCCTGCTCGGCCTCCCGGGCGATCGGGACCAGTTCGCCGAGGCCGAACGTCCCATGGAACAGGCCGTCCACCTGGTGCACCCGGGCGGGCACCCCGGCGTCGATCAGCCGGGCGCCGTACGCGGCACCCTCCTCGCGCAGCGGGTCGTGCTCGGCGGTGATCACCAGCGCGGGCGGGAGGCCGGAAAGGTCCTCCGCGAGCAGCGGTGAGGCGTACGGCTGCCGCCCGTCGGCCGGGTCCGCCAGGTACTGCTCGACGTACCAGCGCATGTGCGCGCTGGTCAGCAGGTAGCCCTCGGCGTTCTCGGCCCGCGGGGCGAAGCAGTCGGTCACCGGGTAGATCAGCAGTTGGAAGTCGAGCCGGGGGAAGCCTTCGTCCCTGGCCCGCAGGCAGGTCACCGCCGCGAGGTTCCCGCCAGCGCTGTCCCCGGCCACGGCGAGCCACGCCGGGTCGCCACCGAGTTCGGCCGCGTGCTCGGCGACCCAGCAGACGGCGTCATAGGCGTCGTCGGCCGCCGCCGGGTAGCGGTGTTCCGGGGCCCGCCGGTAGTCCACCGAGACGACGATGGCCGACGCGTCCTCGCACAGCAGGCGGCAGACGCCATCGTGGCTGTCGAGATCGCAGAGCACGAAACCGCCACCGTGGAAGTAGACGATCACCGGCGGCGCCGGGTTTTCCGTCCGGGGACGGTAAACGCGGGCCCGGATGCCGGGCGGGATCGCCACGTCCTCGACGGCCGCCACCTCGCGGCCGCGCGGGAAGCGCGCCTTCGCGTAGATGCGCCGGGCCTCCTGCGCGTCGGTCACCGTGCCACCGAGGTCGGGATAGGCCGCGGTCATCAGCCGCAGCATGGCCGCGGTATAGGCGTCCAGAGCCATGACGCACCTCCTGGCCCCACTATTCCCCGCCCGCGCCCCCCGCCCCAGTCCCGCACGGGCGGCCGAACGGCTATAGCCCAACGCGGGCTGACGAAATCCCCTCGCACCAAGGAAAATGGGCGACAGGACCTCGGGAAGGGACCAGTGCCGATGCCGCACGTCATGACGATCGACGGCCGCCCGGTCCAGGGCGCGCACCGCCTCCGGGTCGAGGATCCCGCGCTGGGCAAGGCTTTTGACGAAGCCCCGGACTGCTCGCCCGCCGAGCTGGACACCGCCGTCGCCGCCGCCGAGGTCGCGAGCAGGCAGTGGGCCGGGCTCTCCGAGGCCGCGCGGCGTCAGGCGTTGCTGGCCTGCGGAACGCTGCTTTCCCAGCACAGTAAGGAAATCGCCCTGCTGCTGACTCGTGAACAGGGCAAGCCGTACCGCGCCGCGGCGGCCGAAGTCGGCCTCGCCGCGGACTGGTTCCGCCAGACCGCCCAGCTGACCCTGGTCCCCGGTGAGGTGGTCGCGGCCGGTGAACGGTCCGAGGTCCGGATCGACCGGATCCCGCACGGGGTGGTCGCCGCGATCTCGCCGTCCAACTTCCCGATCATCCTCGCGGTCACCAAGCTCGCCCCCGCCCTGCTGGCCGGGAACACGGTGGTGCTCAAGCCTTCGCCACTCACCCCGCTCTCGACGCTGCGCATGGGCGAGATCCTGAGCGACGCGCTCCCGCCCGGCGTGCTCGACGTGATCTCCGGCGGCGGCGACCTCGGCAGGCGGCTGACCACCCACCCCGGCGTCCGGATGATCTCGTTCACCGGCTCGGTGGCCACCGGCCGCGCGATCGCGCGCGACGCGGCGGGGACGTTCAAGCGCGTCGTACTCGAACTCGGCGGCAACGACGCCGCGATCGTGCTGCCGGACCAGGACGTCGGCGAGATCGCCGAGGCGCTGTTCGGCCGCGCGATGGAGAACAGTGGCCAGTTCTGCGCGGCCGTCAAGCGTGTGTACGTCGCCAGGCACCAGCAGGACGAGCTGGCCGAGGCCCTCGCGAAGCTGGCGCGCGGTACCAGGCTCGGCAACGGCCTCGACCCCGAGACCGACCTCGGCCCGCTGGTCAGCGCCGAGCAGCTCGACTGGGTCTCGACCCTGGTCCGTGAGGCCGAGGAGGCGGGCGCGCGCGTTGTCGCCGGTGGTGCACCCGTTCCCGGCGTTGGCCACTTCTACCCGCCGACCATCGTCACCGGGCTCCCGGCCGGAACCCGGTTGGAGACCGAGGAGCAGTTCGGGCCGGTGCTGCCGGTGCTCGCCTACGACAGCGTCGACGAGGCGATCACCCGCGCGAACGCCACCGAGTTCGGCCTCGGCGGCTCGGTCTGGGGCGAGGAGTCCGCCGCGCGCAAGGTCGCCGCCGAGCTGGACTGCGGCACGAGCTGGGTCAACACGCACGGCGCCCTGCGCGGCGACGCCCCGTTCGGGGGCTACCGCACGTCGGGCGTCGGCGTGGAATACGGCTACTGGGGTCTGCTCGAATACACCCGGCTCAAGGTCCTCAACGTCGCCCGCTGAGCAGGCTCGTGTTCAGCGTGTCCGCGACCAGTAAAGCGTCCTCTGTGGACATACGAGCGTGCAGGGGCAGCGAGAGCAGTCGCTCGGCCAGGCTTTCGGTCACCGGCAAGGAGCGCCGGTCTGAGCCGTACCGCTCGCGATAGTAGGAGAACAGGTGCGAGGGCGGGTAGTGCACCGAAGTCTGGATGCCCGCCGCGGTCAGCGCGCCGCGCACCTCTTCGCGGTCGACTCCCTCGGGCAGCGTGACCATCATCAGGTGGTACGCGGTGTCGCCCGTCCACTCTGCGAACGGCACCCCCACCCCGTCCAGCCGCGATCGATACGCGGCCACCAGCTCGCTGCGCAGCACACGGTCCTCGGCCAGCTTCGCGAGCTGGATCCGGCCGAGCGCCGAGCCGATCTCGGTGGGCCGGTAGTTCAGGCCGAGGCCGTCGACGTCGTACCCGCTCTGCCCGGTGCGCAGCCGTCGCCAGGTCGACGACGTCAGGCTGTGGGCGCGTGTCCGGCGGATCCGGTCCAGCAGCTCGGGGTCCTTGGCGAGCACCATGCCACCCTCGCCGGTGGCGACGTTCTTGGTGGCGAAGAAGCTGAAACAGCCGATGTCGCCGAAGGTGCCGAGCGCCTGTTCCCGTTCGAACACCGCGGGTGCGTGGGCGGCGTCCTCGATCAGCCGCACCCCGTGCTCGCGCGCGATCTCCTGCAGCGCGACCAGGTCGGCGGGGTAGCCGCCGTAGTGCATACCGACGATCGCCCTGGTGCGCGGGGTGATCAGCGCGCACACGTCCGCCGGGTCGATCGTCAGGTCCACTTCGGACCTGACGTCGGCGAACACCGGGGTGGCGCCCTGCAACGCGGTGACCGCCGCCGAGGCGACGAAGCTGAGCGAGGGGACGATCACCTCGTCGCCGGGCCCGAGGCCCAGCGCCAGCACCGCGAGGTGCAGCGCCGCCGTCCCGCTGTTCACCGCGACCGCGTCCTCGACGCCGTGCGCGGCCGCGAACTCGCGCTCGAACTCCCTGGTCCGTGGACCCGCCGAAAGCCAGCGTGAGCGCAGGACTTCGGTGACGGCCTCGATCTCCGGCTCGCCGATGGTGTTGTCGGCGAAGGTGATCTTCCAGTCGGGTGCGGGGGAGCTCATGCGGTGTCCTGCCTCATCATCGTCGCGGTGATGGTCGCGTAGCCGTCCTCGACGGCCCCGGCGACCTTGGCCCAGCCGTGCTCGCGGCTCACTCTGTCCCGCCCGGCGCGGCCGAGCGCGTCCCTGGCATCGGTGTCGGTCAGCAGCCAGGTCAGCGCGGCGGCCAGCTCGGGCGGCCGCGGCCGCACCACCAGCCCGTCCACCCCGGCGCGCACGACGTGCTCGACGCCGGCGAAGTCGCCGCTCACCACCGGCTTCCCGCAGGCCCAGGCCTCCAGGAACACCAACGGGAAGACGTCGACGCTGGTGGGCAGGCAGAACACCGAACAGGCCGCGAGCGCGTCGTGCTTGGTCGGCTCGTCCACCACGCCGAGGTCGTGCACGCGGGGCCCGGCGTGCGCGCGGAACCGCTCCGCCGCGTCGGCGTCGCTGTTGGGCCCGGCGAAGACGAAGTCGGTGTCCGGCAAGGTCCGCCAGACCAGGCGGGTGGTCTCCAGCAGCGCGGCGTAGCCCTTGAACGCCGTGCGGCGGCCGACGAACAGCACACTCCGCTCACTCAGCCCGTGTTCCCGGCGGAACCGCTCCGGGCGCGGGCCGTCGCCGAGGTCGGCGGCGTGCGGGATGACCCTGATCCGCCGCGCGGGCGCACCGGCCGCCGCCAGATCGTCCACTTCGGACAGTGTCAGCGCGAACACCACGTCGGCGGCCCGGCAGGCGGCTGCGCACCGCTCGCGGTCCGGCCAGACCCCGGGCGCCGAACACGGGGTGAGCGCGAACGGCACCCCGTACCGGGCGGCCAGCCCGGCCGCGAAGTCCACGTGATCCGGCTTCGCCAGGTCGAACGCGTGCACGACGTCCGGTGCGGTGCGCCGGTAGTGATGGTCCACATCGGACGGTGTGGCGAACACCGGCCAGTACGGCGGCGCCATCCCGTCGGGCCGGGCGGAGTCCGTCAGCATCGCCACCCGGTGCCCGAGCGCGGCCAGCTGTTCGGTGGTGCGCCAGGCCATCCGCTCCGCACCCGCGAAGCCGGGGCGGTAACCGCCGAACACGACGAGCACGTCCATCCCGGTCACGCCGCCGGACCGTCGAGCCGCTGTTCCAGCAGCAGCGAGAGATCCGGGGCCGTCGCGTCGTCCTGCAGCGGGTCGGGTTCGAGGTGGACGCCGCCGGGCGCGGACCGGCGCCGGGGATCGAGGTACAGCTCCGGGTCCGCGAGGAACTCCGCCTTCGCCTGCCGGTAACGCGGATGCGTGCCGATGTCGTGCCAGGGCCCGGCGAAGCCGTAGCCGTTCACCGGCTCGTCGTGGTCGATCATCGCGTTGATCAGGTCCGGCATGTCGGCGGGCTCGTCCTCGGTGATGAACTTGCGCGCCAGCGGGTTCGCGACGTAGATGCCCGAGTTGACGTTCCAGTTGAAGCTCGGCTTCTCCCAGATCGCCCGCACCCGCTGGTCGATCACGTGCAGCATGCCGACGCTGGTCGGCAACCGGCGGCGGTGGAACGCGACGGTCAGCAGCGTTTCGCTGTCCGTGTGCTGGCGGTGCAGATCGGCGAAGTCCACAGTGGTCAGGATGTCGCCGTTCATCACCACCGCTGGCTCGTCCCATTCGGTGACGTTCAGCAGCGGAGCGGCGGTGCCCAGCGGCTCCGCGTCGAGCGAGTAGTCGATGGCGAGGCCCAGGCGCCGCCCGTCGCCGAACTCCTCACGGATCAGCTCCCCGAGATGCGAGATGCACAGCGTCACCCGCCGGAAACCGGCGCCGTGCAGCCGCCGCAGGGTGATCTCGAGGATCGAGTACGGCCCGAACCGGATGAGCGGCTTCGGGATGTTCCTGGTCAGGGGGGCGAGCCGGGTTCCCTTACCGCCCACCAGCAAGATCGCGTGCACGCCGGTCACCCGCCCAGACCGGTGCCGAGGTCGAGCAGGCCCCAGCGGCCTGCCAGCGCGATGGCTTCCTGCCGGTTGCGGGCGCCCATGCGCTGGTAGAGGTCCGCGAGCCGCCGGAAGACCTCGCGCTGCGAGTAGTTCTCCGAGCGCGCGAGCGCCACCACCGATTCACCCCAGGTGAGCCCGCGCAGCCAGCGGATCTCGGTTTCCGAGAGCGCGCAGGGCTGCCCCTGTTCCGCACGCGACCGCGCGATCGCCCGCGCCACCCCGGTGGGCAGGACGGTCTTCCCGGCCTGCGCGGCGCACAGCGCGTCGACGATTTCCGCCGGGCCCGCACACCAGCCGACGGCCGTGTGCGCGCCCGCCCGCAGCGCCCGCAGGTAGTCCTCCGGCTCGGTGGACAGCAGCACCGCCACCACCACCAGCTCGGGGAAGTCGTCGGTGAGCGTGCGCAGCTCGCGGACGTCCCCCGGTGATTCCACGGTGATCAGCGCGGTCCCGATCTCTTGGTGGCGAAGCGCTTCCGCCGGTTCGGTGCAGCGGTGCGCGGCGAACCCCGCACGCTCCACAATGGACGCCATCCCGGCGCAGAACGCCGGGATGCGGCCGGCGACGAGCACCGCGCCGCGGGCGGCGGCCATTTCCCCGGTGCTCGCGACGGGTTCGGCCTCGGACTGGTTCTCCGAACGCAGGTGCGTGACGGTCATACCGAACTCCCACCATGTCAGGTCACGACCAGTGTTCCGCGCCGGGACCGCCGCGTCCTCTCCCATTCTGCCCAAGGCACTCGCGCGCTCAGCCCGCTCGGGCTGCGGCCCCCCCCCCCCCCGAGTGTGGAACTCGCGCAACGCGCCGCGAGTCCCACACTCAGGGGCACGAGTCCCACGTAGTCGACACCCCGGACAACGCCCGGATGTCCACTGGCGGCACGGCGAGGCCTTGGTACCAGCTAGTGCACCGCGAGTCCGACGGAAGGCTTGGGCGCGGACGGGATGTGGAACAGGCTGGTGAACAGCTCCAGGTGCGCGGGGTCGCCCTCGATGGCGACCAGGCCGCTGCGCAGCGCCTGGTCGGCCGAGACCTCGCCGGTCAGCAGCGGGACCAGGGAAGCCTGCGAGCAGATCACCAGATCGGCCGCCGGGTAGGAGCCCTCGGCGACCTTGAGCGCGCCGCCGTCGACCAGCGCGTGCACGACCATGGGCCCGTAGCGCAGCTCGAAGCTGACGTGCGCGTTCCGCGCGGCTTCGGCACGGAACGTCGTGTACAGCGAGAGAATGGCGGAGTCGAGGGTGAACACGTCCTGCTGCCCGGGGACGCCGAGCGACCGCGCGCCCCACAGCCCGAGCTGCAGGAGGATCTGGTCGAGCTCGGCGCCATACTCGGTCAGCTCGTAGACGACCGCCGCGTCGAGCTGGGGCAGCACCCGCCGCCGCAGGACCCCGCTGGACTCCATGTCGTTGAGCCGCGAGGACAGGATGCTCGCCGGGATCCGGGGCAGGCCGGTCCTGAGGTCGGTGAAGCGTTTCGGGCCCAGCAGCAGGTCACGGATGATCAGCATCGACCAGCGTTCGCCGACGAGCTCGAGAGCGCGGGCGACGCCGCAGAACTGTCCGTAGGTGCGCACAGTCATCAGTGCATCCTCGTTTTCCGGGTCGTGGTGGTACTGCGGATCAGGCGGTCTTTTCACCTTCGGAGAGCAGTTCGTGGTGCAGCAGCTGCAGTTCGTCGCACGGCTCGACGCCGAGTTCCGCGTGCAGCCGGTTGCGCAGCTGCCGGAACGAGGCCATCGCGTCGGACCGTCGGCCGCTGCGGCCGAGGACCCGCATCAGCTGACCGTTGAGGCCCTCGTCCAGCGGGTTCGCCGCGACCAGCGAGCGCAGCTCGCCGATCAGCTCGCGGTGCATCCCGCCGGCGATCTCCGCCTCGATGCGCAGGTGCTGCGCGCTGCGCCGCTGCTCGATCAGGTCGACCACGCACGCCGACAGCATCGGTCCACATTGGACGTTCGCGAGCGGGGCGCCGGACCACAGGCCCATGGCCAGCTGGAAACACCGGGCCGCCTCGCTGTAGCGGCACTGCCGCAGCAGCTCGCGGCCCTGGTGGCAGTGCTGCTGGAAGGTGAACACGTCCACCTGCGCCGGGTCGATCCGGAGCAGGTAGCCCGGCGGTTTGGTCAGCAGCACGGTCTCGGAGTCGTTGGTCAGCCCGATTTCCCGGACGTAGCGGCGCAGGTGGTAGACGTAGGTGTGCATCGTCGGCCGGACGCTGCGGGGCGGATCACCGGCCCACAGCTCCTGGATGATCGAATCGATGTGCACGACCTTGCCAGGGTGCAGCACCAGCATGGCCAGCAGCTGCAACACTTTCGGCGTGGTCGGTGCGTGGTCCGTCCCGTCCTTCACGACTTCGAGCGGCCCGAGCACGGTGAAGCGCACCTGGTCCCCGCTCACGGCTTCCGGCACCCCCGGTGCCGGGTCGTCGGGCCGGTTCGCTACTTTCGTCTCGGCGTACATCGCAGCGCCTCCCAGTTGGTTCGTACTGTTCCCCCGTGCTGTGCGGCCCAGCTGAGCCCGGCCACCGTTTTGCCCGGTCCTGACAGTGACAGAGGCCACTGTCCCAAGCCAGTGAGCGGTCCACCGAAGCTCGCGTGCGTTCTTCAAGCCGCCGCGTGAAAAATGCACGGGATCCCGGCGCCTTCGCCACGAACGTCACCCACATGTACGCATCTGGGGCCGTTTTGTTTCCGGCCTCGATCGCTTCCTCTAGAGCGCTCCTAGCACCGCCGCCTTCTCTGTTTCACACGGACATCGACTTCTGAATCCGAGGGTGATCATGGAGCTACGCCACGACTTGACCGCGGTGCGCGGGGACTGCGCCGGGGAGCCGGAAATCTTTCCCGAAACCGAACCGCCCGTACTGGCGGTGCGCAAGGCGATCTCGTCGATGCGGGCCCGGTACTTCGATCCGATCACGCTCACCGAGCTCGCGTCGGAGGTGTTCGTGAGCCCGTTCCACTTCTCGCGGATCTTCGCCAAGGCGATCGGCGTGACCCCGGGCCGCTACCTCACCGCACTGCGGATGTTCGAGGCCAAACGACTCCTGCTGACCACCTCGCTGACCGTGTCGGACATCGTCTGCAGCGTCGGCTACAGCAGCGTCGGCACCTTCACTAGCCGGTTCACCCGCGCGGTCGGGATGACCCCGACCCAGTACCGCGAGCCGGAGGTCGGCGAGCTGCTCGTCGCCGTCGCGCCGCAGTTCCAGCACCTCCCGTCGCTCGGCATGCTGCGCGAGGTCAGCCGCGACTTCGACCAGGAGTCACCGGGCGGCGGCGTGGTGACCGGCCGCGTCGACCTGCCGCCGGGCGCCGGGCCCGCCACCGTGTTCGTCGGGCTGTTCGGCGAGGCCGTCCCGCAGCGCGGGCCGGTGGCGTTCACCGGGCTGGCGAGCGTGCGGTCCTCGGAGTTCGAGGTCCGCGGGGTCCCGGACGGGCGGTGGTCGGTCGTCGCGATCGCCCAGCACTCGGCACCGGGCGGCGAGCTCACGTACTCGGTCGGCCGTCCGCAGCGCGCGGTCCAGGTCGGCCCGCACAGCGCGCCGGACGTGCGGATCCCGCTGCGCGGCCCGCGTCAGACCGACCTGCCGATCGCGGTGACGCTGGCTTCGCGCCACTCGCTCGCCCGCAACCGCATGCTCGCCGACCAGCGGCCTTACCTGCGCGCCGTCGCCTGAAGGGACACGACCCATGCCGACGTTGCTTGGCGGACTCCGCCGCCGCCTGCTCGCGCCTTCCCTGACCTCGGTGAGTTTCGCCGGGCGAGGCTTCCCCATCACCCCCAGCGCCGCGACTTCGCGGCTGGAAACCGTGCCACAAGCGGTGGTCTGCGGGTTCGAATGGGGAATCGAGGCGCCCGCCCTGTGGGAGATCGAACGACGGCTCGACATGATCGAGCCGGAACAGCGCGGTTTCGCCTACGAGGGCGCGACCATGGCGGCCACCATTCTCGACGTCATGCCGGGACGACGGCGTGATCGCACCCGCGAGCTGCTTGAAGGCCCCGGCAAACCGCACATCTTCCTCGCCTACATCGGCATCGGCTTCGCGATGGCGCGGCTGCCGAGGCCGTTGTGGAAGAAAGTGCTGCCCGAGCTGACCGGGGTGCCGTACCACCCGGTGATGAGCTGGCTGGCCGTCGACGGTTACGGGTTCGACCGCGCGTACTTCGACACCCGGCGCTGGGTGGACGAGCAGTACGTGCCGAAGCCCTACCCGTGGGAGGACCGGCCCGACTACTTCCTCCGCGCGGTCGACCAGGGCGTCGGCCGGGCGCTGTGGTTCATCCACGGTGCGAACCCCGGCGACGTCGCCGACGCGGTGAACCGGTTCGCCGGGCACCGCCGCGCCGACCTGTGGAGCGGCGTCGGCCTGGCCTCGACGTTCGCGGGCGGCTGCGGCAGGCAGGGCCTGGCCCTGCTCCGCGACGCGGCGGGGGAGCACCAGGACGAACTGGCGCTGGGCATGGTGTTCGCGGTCAAGGCCCGCACCTACTCGGGGTTCGTCCCGCCGCACACCCGGCTGGCGGCCACCACCCTGGGCGGGCTCACCCTCGACGCCGCCCACGAACTGGGCGACCGCACCGAGGTCGCCGCGGACGCTCCGGGGCCGGAACCGGCCTACGAGCAGTGGCGTCAGCGGATTCGCGACCACTTCGCCGTGTCCGGGCAACGGCTGGCGAGCTGACCTTTTCCGCGATTCATTCCGCATTCGTGAAACAGCGCAGTAAAAGAGAATTCCCGGCGCAACCGGGGAGTGGTCCGTACGCCGCCCGCTGTGTGAATCTTTGGTGGAAACGTTGATGCTGAAATCCGAAATTCTACCCGATAGGGGGCGAGTGCGGTGGGCACTGGCTGGCGCGCGCTGAGGCGTCGAATCCTTACTCCGGACGTATCGGAGACCTCACTCGACAAGAGGGGTTTCCACAAGAAGAGCCCGGCCGCCCAGGAACTGCTGGAGACGGTCGGAACGCTGTTCCTCAAGGGCTACGCCGACGCCGTCGAATCGCGCACCCCGGAGGATTTGGCCCAGCGGCTCGAAGAGATCCCGGAACGGTTCCGGGGCTTCGCCTACGAAGGCGCCGGGATGGGCTACGGCGTGCTCGACGGCCTGCCCTTCGGTGGCAGCAAGAACGTCGACGCGCTGCTCGCCGGGCCCGGCGACCCGCACATCTATATGGTGTACGTGGGCGTCGGCTGGGCGATGGCGCGGATCCCGCGGTTCCGCTGGCCCGCCTTCGGCCACTTCGACCCGCTGCTGAGCTGGCTGGTTCTCGACGGCTACGGTTTCCACCAGGCGTACTTCCAGACCAAGAAGTACGTCCACGAGCAGTACCAGAACGAGAACTTCTCGTGGGGCGGCAAGCCCGCGTACGCCAACCGCTGCATCGACCAGGGCATCGGCCGCGCGCTGTGGTTCGTCGGTGGCACGGACGCCGAGCTGGTGACCTCGCTGCTCGGCCGTTTCCCGGCGGAGCGCCACGGTGACCTGTACGCGGGGGTCGGCCTCGCGGCGACCTACGCCGGCGGCGGTGACGAGGACGAGTTGCACCTGCTCGTCGAGCGCGCCGGTGAGTTCCGGGGCCAGCTCGCCCAGGGCAGCTCGTTCGCCGCCGAGGCCCGCGTCCGCGCCGGTCTCGTGGTGCCGCACAACAACGTCGCCACAAAAATCCTTTGTGGACTCCCGGTCGAGCGGGCCGCGCAGGCCAGCCTCGACGTCCGGCCCGGCGGGGACGAGTCCGCCACCGCCGGTGACCTTCCCGCGTTCGAACTCTGGCGGCAGCGGATCGCCCGTGAAGTGCTGTCCCTTGGAGGTGTGGGCAAATGACCACGACCGGACGCTGGCTGTACAAGAATCTGGCCGGCATCGTGGCGCTGGTACTGGTGGCAGGTCTGTTCCTGGTGGCGAGGCTGCCCACGGTCTCGGCCGCCGAGCAGGACACGATGGCGAGCAGGTTCGGGTTCACCCCGATGACCATCGCGCTGCCCGCGGCGGACAAGCACCAGTCGATCCGCACGGTGAACAAGGACTACCAGCACATCAACGCGTGGATCTCCTCGGTCGGCGCCGCGATCGCGATGAACGACCTCGACGGCGACGGGCTGTCCAACGACCTGTGCCTGGTCGACACCCGCACCGACCAGGTCGTCGTCACGCCGACCCCGGGCGCGGGCGGCAACCGGTACGCCCCGTTCGCCCTCAACGCCGCGCCGCTGGCGATGGGCGACTACATCGCCCCGATGGGCTGCGTCCCCGGCGACTTCAACGAGGACGGCCGGATGGACCTGCTGGTCTACTACTGGGGCCGCACCCCGGTCGTCTTCCTGGCCAAGCCCGGCGCGACGAAGCTGGACGCGAACGCGTACCAGCCCGTCGAACTGGTGCCGGGCGCGAACTCCCAGGGCGGCAAGTACACCGGCGCGAAGTGGAACACCAACGCCGCCACCATCGGCGACTTCGACGGCGACGGTCACCTGGACGTGTTCATCGGCAACTACTTCCCCGACGGCCCGGTGCTCGACCCGAACGTCAGCGGCGGCGTCACGATGAACCACTCGATGTCGCACGCCTTCAACAGCGGCGGCAAGTACGTCTTCCGCTTCACCGGCGCCACGACCGGCGCGAACCCGGACGTGCGCTACGACCGGATCGACACCGCCATCCCCGGCGACGGCAACAACGGCTGGTCGCTCGCGGCCAGTGCCACCGACATCGACGGCGACGGCCTGCCCGAGCTCTACATCGCCAACGACTTCGGCCCGGACCGCTTGCTGTACAACAAGTCCAAGCCGGGACATGTGGAGTTCGCCGAGGTCAAGGGCGTCAAGGGCGCGACCGACCCGAAGTCCAAAGTGGTCGGCAACGACTCCTTCAAGGGCATGGGCGTCGACTTCGGCGATCTGAACCACGACGGCCTCTACGACATGTTCGTCAGCAACATCACCACCTCGTGGGGCATCGAGGAGAGCAACTTCCAGTGGATGAACACCGCCAAGGACAAGCAGGAACTCGCCGCCGATCTCAAGGCGGGCACCGCCCCCTGGACGGACAAGAGTGCCGAGGCCGGGACAGCGTGGTCCGGCTGGGGCTGGGACGTCAAGATCGCGGACTACAACAACAGCGGTGAGTCCGTGATCACCCAGGCGACCGGGTTCGTCAAGGGCGAGATCAACCGCTGGCCGCAGTTGCAGGAACTGGCGACCTCGAACGACGCGCTGCTGCAGAACCCGTTCTTCTGGCCGAACGCGCAGGAGGGCGACGACATCGGCGGCAGCCAGACGTTGCACTTCTTCGCCAAGAGCCCGGACGGCCGGTACGTGGACCTCGCGTCGAAGCTCGGCCTCGCCGTCCCGGTGCCCACCCGCGCCGTCGCCACCGGTGACGCCAACGGTGACGGCAGGCTCGACTTCGCCGTCGCCCGCCAGTGGGACGCCCCGGTGTTCTACCAGAACACCAGCCCCAACCCCGGCGCGTTCATCGGGCTGCGCCTGTCCTACGACACCCCGACGGCCGCCGGTCCGCTGCCCGCGTCCGGCTCCCCGGCGGTCGGCGCCGAGGTCACCGTCACCACCGCGGACGGCCGCAAGTACATCGACCGCGTCGACGGCAGCAGCGGCCACTCCGGCCGCCGCAGCAATGAAGTCCACATCGGACTCGGGAACGTCAGCGGCCCGCAACAGGTGCACCTGCAATGGCGGGACCGTACCGGCAAGCTTCAGCAGCAGGACCTTCAGCTGAACCCCGGCTGGCTCGCTCTCCAGCTCGGCACGCAGGCCAAGGAGAAGTGACCCCATGACAGAGGAAAACGGCACCGTGCAGACGCCTGCCAAGAAGCCGCAGCAGCGGCACGATCCGAAGGTGATCACCGCCCTGCGCCGGTTCGCCATCTCGATCTCGATCTTCAACATCCTCGGTTACACGCTGCTCGGCTTCGAGCAGCCGTGGTCGTGGCCGTTCGTCGCGCTGGCGACGGCGTATGCCACCGAAATCCTGCTGGAGATCGTCGGCGCGCGGACCGAGGGGCGTGCCCCGCGGTTCCTCGGCGGCGGGTTCAAGGGCCTGGCCGAGTTCCTGCTGCCCGCGCACATCACCGGGCTGGCGCTCAACATGCTCACCTACGTCAACGACCAGATCCTGGTGATGATGTTCGGCGTGGTCGTGGCCGTCGGCGCCAAATGGGTGCTGCGGGCCCCGATGCGCGGCCGGATGCGCCACTACATGAACCCGTCGAACTTCGGCATCACGGTCATCCTGCTGATTTTCCCGTGGGCCAGCATCGCGCCGCCGTACCACTTCACCGAGCGCGTGGACACCTGGGTCGGCTGGCTGATCGTCGGCATCATCATGATCTCGGGCACCATCCTCAACGCGAAGCTGACCGGCCGGATGTGGCTGATCGGCGCGTGGCTCGGCACCTTCGCCCTGCAGGCGATCCTGCGTGGCCTGATCTTCGGCACCGCCATTCCCGGCGCGCTGGGCATCATGACCGGGGTCGCGTTCGTCCTGTTCACCAACTACATGGTGACCGACCCCGGCACCACCCCGTCGAAGCCCGCGTCGCAGATGGCGTTCGGCGCGGGGATCGCGATGATGTACGCGTTCTTCATCACCGTGCACGTCGCGTATGGACTGTTCCTCGCCACCGCGACCGTCTGTCTCATCCGCGGACTGTTCCTGTGGGCGCTGCACTTCTCGAACAAGTCCCGGCTGCAGTTCGAGGCGCGGCAGCGTGAGGCCGAGCTGGTCACCGCGAAGCCGGTCACGACCCTGGCGACGCGGCAGGTGACCGCGTCCGACGACGCGGCCGCGGCATGAGCGGGCACCCGGCCCGGGGGGCGCGTCTCGTGCCCCCCGGGCCGCCTCGCCGGCAGACCTTCGGGCTGCTGAAGAAGCTGTTCACCGATCGGCTCGCGTTGATGTCGGGCGCGGCGAAGTACGGCGACGTCGTCCGCGTCGCCATCGGGCCGAAGTCGCTGTACCTGGTGAACCATCCCGACCACGCCAAGCACGTGCTCGCCGACAACGCCGCGAACTACCACAAGGGTATCGGCCTGCAGGAGGCACGCAAGGCGCTCGGCGACGGGCTGCTGACCAGTGACGGCGACACGTGGAAGGCACAGCGGAAGACCATCCAGCCGGTCTTCCAGCCCAAGCGCATCGCGCGGCAGGCGACGATCGTGGCGTCCGAAGTGGACAGTCTGGTCCGCGGCCTCGCCGCACGGGGCCCGGACGAACCGGTCGAGATCCTGCACGAGATGACCGGGCTGACCCTCGCGGTGCTCGGCAAGACCTTGCTGGATTCGGAGCTCGGCGAGTACTCGTCGCTCGGACATTCGTTCGAGGCCGTGCAGGACCAGGCGATGTTCGAGGCGGTCACGCTCGGCATGGTCCCGTCGTGGCTGCCGCTGCCCAAACAGCTGCGGTTCCGGGAGTCCCGCGACGACCTGCGTCGCGTCGCCGACGAGCTCGTCTCGGCCCGGCTGGCGGCGCCGATCGAGGGCGGCGACGACGTGCTGACCCGGCTGATCGCGTCGCTCGACGGGCCGGCCGGACGGGAGCGGATCCGCGACGAGCTGATCACGCTGCTGCTGGCCGGGCACGAGACGACGGCGAGCACGCTGGGCTGGGCGTTCCACCTGATCGACGAACACCCCGAGGTCGCCGACCGGCTGCACGCCGAGGCCGTCGAGGTGCTCGGCGACCGGCTGCCGGTCTTCGAGGACCTGCACAAACTGACGTACACCGCGTCGGTGGTGGAAGAGGTCATGCGGCTCTACCCGCCGGTGTGGCTGCTGCCGCGCATCGCGCAGGAGGACGACGAGATCGCCGGATTCCACCTCCCGGCCGGTTCCGACGTCGTCGTCGTGCCGTACACGATGCACCGGCACCCCGAGTTCTGGGACGACCCCGAGCGCTTCGACCCCGGCCGGTTCGCGCAGGGCTCAGGGACGTCGAGGCCGCGCTACGCCTACATCCCGTTCGGCGCCGGTCCGCGCTTCTGCGTCGGCAACAGCCTCGGCATGATGGAGGCCGCTTTCGTCCTCGCCCAGGTGTCGCGCGACCTGCGGCTGCGCCGAACCCCCGGCTACCCGGTGGTCCCCGAGGCGATGCTCTCGCTCCGGGTCCGCGGCGGGCTGCCGATGACCGTGCACAAGCAGAAGGACTGACTGTCCTAGAGAGGAGGAGCCGTGCCCGAACCAGACGTCGGACCGACCATGACCCTGGAGGCGTTCGCGGACACGATCCTGCCCGGCGAAAAGCGCTTTCCCGAAGACCGCGCGATCGCCGGCGCCGCCCCAGGGCCGGGCGCGGTGGAGGCCGGGGCGCTCGAACTGCTGCACACCCCGGCGACCGGGGTGACCGCGGGGCTCGAGTACCTGGTGGTGGCGCTCAACAGCCACGCGACAGCCTACGCCAAGGAAAACGGCGTCGAACTCGACGACACGGTCCCTCCCTTCGTTGCACTGTCCTTTTCGGACCGTACGGCTCTGGTTGGCAGGCTCACCGCGCCGGGTCACCCGGAGAAGGACGGGTGGGTCGCGCTCGCGCTGTTCTGCAACATGGCCTACGACAGCGCCGCGCACCTGCACACCGCCGACGCCATCGCCGCCGGGCACCCCGGCCTGCTCGCCATGGGCTGGCGCGCGCCGGACGCGGACGGGCTCTGGCGTTTCCCGCGCTACGGCTACGGCCGCAAGCTCGCCGAAGTCCACCCGGACACCACGCCTTCAGGGAGCCCCGCATGACCGAGACCGTCGACAAGACCGATGTCCTCATCGTCGGCAGCGGGTTCGGGGGCGCGATCACCGCGTACCACCTCGCCGCGGGTGGCGCCAAGGTCACCATCCTCGAACGCGGGCCGTGGCTGCAGACCGACGAGTTCGAGCACGACTTCCTGCTCGGCTCGTCCTACACCCGCATCTTCGACTTCGTCGTCGGCGACGGGATGAGCATCCTCGGCGGCAACTGCGTGGGCGGCGGCAGCGTCGTCTACTTCGCCGCGATGCCCAGAGCGCCGAAGTTCATCTTCGAGCGTCAGGGCAACATCGGCCGCAGGCTGTGGCCAGCCGAGCTCACGCGTGACGCGCTGGAGCCGTGGTACGACCGCGTTTCCGAAGCGCTCCCGGTGTCCCAACAGGACTGGAGCGACGTCTCGTACGCCGGTGGCCTGTGGGCGGCGGCGTGCGACCACGCGGGCCGTACGGCCAACCCGGCACCGGTCGCGGTGGACAACAGCCGCTGCACCAACTGCAACTTCATGATGGCTGGCTGCCGGTTCGACGCGAAACGCTCGCTGCTGACGAACTACCTGCCCGCCGCGCTCGCGCACGGCGCGGAAATCCGCCCACTGCACGAGGTGCAGCAGCTGTCCCACACGGAGGACGGCGGCTACCGGGTACACTTCAACGTCGTCGACGACGTCGACTACCGCGTGCACACCGGCAGCGGCGTGATCGACGCGAAGGTCGTCATCCTGGCCGCGGGCGCCGGGGCCACCCCGGTGATCCTGCAGCGCTCGGAGGCGACACTCGGCAAGATGCCGCACGGCGTCGGCCGGTACTTCTCCGGCAACGGCGAACGGCTCAACACCGCGATCCTCAACGAGGACAAGGTACGTGAGGTGCTCGGACTGTCCCGTGAGGACGGTGTCGGCTACGAGGCCAACCAGATCGGCAAGGGCCCGACCGTCGCCAGCTGGGACAAGCTCGACGGCTCGCTGCCGGAGTACGAGCGATTCTCCTTGGAGCAGCTGTACTTCCCGCCCGGCCTCGGCACCATCCTCGCCCAGGTCCCCGGTGCGGAAACCGGCACCCCGGCCTGGTTCGGCGCGGAGAAGAAGGAACTGATCAAGAAGTGGAAGTCGTGGCTGACGATCTTCCTGATGACCGAGGACGACAACGAGGGCGTGTTCGGCACCCCGCCGCCGACGGGCAACTCGTACCGCATCTCGCAGCAGATGCTCGGCCGCGGCCCGCTGAGCTACGACCCGACGCCGAACACCCGCCACGGCTGGGCGCTGGCCGACGCGGAGTGCAAGGAGATCATGGAGAAGGACGGGCTCGCGACGATCGCGCCGTGGACCAACGACGTCGTCGGCGCGTACACCGTCCACCCGCTCTCGTCCTGCCGGATCGGGGACGACGCGGCCACGTCCGCGCTGCACCCGAATCACGAGCTGCGTGAGCACCCCGGCATCTTCGTGACCGACGGTTCGTCGGTGCCCAGCGCACTGACGGTGAACCCGGCGATGACCATCGCCGCGCTCGCCGAGCGGGCCGTCCCGGGGATCGTGCGCGCGTTGCAGGCGCGCGGCGTCGACGTCACCTACGGCGCCCCCGCACCCGACGGCGGCACCAGCGGCCGTCGCGGGGTCACCAACCTGTCGATCGTCTCGGCAGGCCAGTAGCGATGACACCCACGGTGGTCAGGCTCGCGCTGCGCCGGACGCTGCGCGACGTCAAATACGTCCGCCCCGTCCGGCCACGCCGGGCCACCGGCCTGGTCCGCTCGGTCTACACCCAGTTGGAGCGCGACTTCGGCCTGCTCGCACCCCCGATCGGCCTGCACTCGCCGTCCCCGGGCGTCCTGGCCGCGAGCTGGGCGATGCTCCGCGAGTCGCTCGTCGCGGCCGGAGTGGCGAGCCGGGCGGACAAGGAGGTCGTCGCGGCCGCGGTCTCCCAGGCCAACGCGTGCCCGTACTGCGTCGAGGTGCACGGAATGGCACTGGCGTCGGCGGGCCGAGCCGAAGCCGCGGCGGCCATCGCGGACGACCGGGCCGCCGACATCGGCGACCCGGCGACCCGGCGGCTGGCAAGGTGGGCGGCCGGTGGTGACGTCGAGCCTGAGGTCGGCCCGGCGGCGTTGTCGGAGTTGATCGCGGTCGCGGTGAGTTTCCAGTACCTCAACCGGATGGTCGAGGTCTTCCTCGGCCGGTCACCACTGCCCGACGCCGTCCCGGAATCCGCGCGCGCCACCACCCGTGCGGTGCTCGGCCGTTTCCTGCGTCCAGGGGAGGCACCGGCGGCGGGCTCAGCCGTCGACTTGCTGCCCGCCGCTGGTACGCCTGCCGACTTCGGCTGGGCGGCGGGAAATCCCGTGGTGGCCGAAGCGTTCGCGAGAGCGGCCGCGGCGATCGAGGCGGCGGCCGAGCGGGTAACGTCCCCGGCGGTCCGCGCGGTCGTGCTGCGCGAACTCGCGTCGTGGGACGGCCGCCCGCCCGGAATCAGTCGCGTGTGGACGGAACCCGCCCTCGTGGATCTCCCGGAGGACGAACGCCCGCTCGCCAGACTGGCCCTGTTGACGGCATTGTGTCCGTCCCAAGTGGACGATCAGGTGATCGAGGACTTCAGGCGCGTCCGAAGCGACGACGCCGCACTGGTGGAGCTCGCCGCCTGGGCGAGTCTCAGCGCCGCCAGAACCCTCGGCGCCCGGATGCCCGGCGCCGTCGCCACCACCGCCTGAACCAGGACGTTTGCGTTGATCAGCACTTGACGTTGTCGAGGAGCGCGTCCCAGGCAGCGGACGAGAGACCGATCGACCCGCCCAGGCGGTCCTTGGTGTCCCGTACCTCGACGACCCGGCCCAGCCTGACTTCCACGCAGTCAGCTTTGTCCGGACTCCTGCTGGACTTGAACCAGGTTCCCGGTTCACGCGATGTGGTCATCTTCACTCTCCAATTCGGTGATCACATTCGCGATGAGCGGCGTCCGGGCCACGAAGGACCGCGACGGTAGCCAGTTGACCGTCACCGCTCCGCGTGGCCCGCGCTGGTCGGCTCGCTGAAGCAAGCTGACCATGGCCGCCGCGTGCCCTTTTTACCTGGTCAACCCGGTTAGTGAGTCATGATCGCCGGGTTCGCCGTGGCCTGGCCGCGCTCGTCCGCCCAGAAGTCTCTGAAGGCCACCATGAGGGACTTAGACGCCCTCATGGTGGCCTTCAGAGACTTCTGCAATCGGGCAAATTGGGTGACCCTCCGCTTAGTTTCAGGGCGGTGCACTCGTACGGTGCCCGGGCGTCCTGAGCTCAGCTTTGCCCGCGTCGCGGACCCACGCGCCGGCTAGGAGTCGCGCCGCTTCAACCGGCCCGCCCGGCGCGAACCTGGCCAAGGTGCCAGCGAGATCCACCGGCCGAACCCCGCCCACCGCCTGTTGCGAAGCCTGCGGTGCTCCTTCGATCGCATCCAGTACAACCTGGTACCCACAGCGCATCGCTCCCCGTCCCCCGCCTCACCACACTATGACGCACAGCGCGCGAATTCGCTCCTACATTGACGAAGAGTGTGTGCCGGGGTGCGGATGGCCTAGCGGTCGCGCGGCACCCGGCGCCGAAGTGCCTCGGATCGGAGAAGACACCGCGGTGCACGGCCGAATACCTTGGTCTGTGTCCCGAATGCGGGGAATTGCGGTCAGTGCAGGACAGGGTGCCGCGAAGAGCTATGGGAGTGCGGTGGCATGAGCGTTGAGCGGATTTCGATTGTCGGTATCGGCCTGAGGTACCCCGACGCCGGATCACCGGCGGAGCTGTGGGAGAACGTGCTCGCCGGCCGACGAGCGTTCCGACGGCTGCCCAACGAGCGGATGAACTCCGACGACTACTTCTCGGCGGATCCCCATGCGCCGGACAAGTTCTACGCGCGGCAGGCCGCCGTGCTGCGCGACTTCGAGTTCGACCGGGTGAAGTACAAGGTCGCGGGCAGCACCTTCCGCTCGACCGACACCACCCACTGGCTCGCGCTCGACGTCGCGAACCGGGCGCTCGCCGACGCCGGTTTCCCCGAGGGGGAGGGCCTGCCGACCGAGAGCACCGGCGTCATCATCGGCAACAGTCTGACCGGGGAGTTCGCCCGTGCCAACATGATGCGGCTGCGCTGGCCGTACGTCCGCCGGACCGTCGCCGCGGCGCTGACCGAGCGCGGCTGGGCCGGCGAGGAGACCGCGGAGTTCCTGCGGGACCTCGAAGTCCAGTACAAGGCGCCGTTCCCGGCCATCGACGAGGACACCCTCGCGGGCGGGCTGGCCAACACCATCGCCGGGCGCATCTGCAACTACTTCGACTTCGGTGGCGGCGGCTTCACCGTCGACGGCGCCTGCTCCTCCTCGCTGCTTTCTGTTGTCACCGCGGCGAATTCGCTGGCCGAGGGCTCGCTCGACGTCGCGATTGCCGGTGGCGTCGACTTGTCGATCGACCCGTTCGAGGTGATCGGTTTCGCCAAGACCGGGGCGCTCGCGACCGGCGAGATGAAGGTCTATGACCGTGACTCCAACGGGTTCTGGCCCGGTGAGGGCTCCGGGATGCTGGTGCTGATGCGGGAGCGCGACGCCGTCGAGCGCGGGCTGCGGATCTACGCCTCGGTCAGCGGCTGGGGCGTTTCCTCCGACGGCAAGGGCGGCATCACGCGGCCGGAGGCTGCCGGGCACCGGCTCGCGCTGACCCGCGCTTACGGCCGCGCCGGGTACGGCGTCGAGACCGTCTCGTACTTCGAAGGCCACGGCACCGGCACCGCGCTCGGCGACGAGACCGAGATCGAAGCGCTGTCGTCCGCCCGCCGCATCGCCGACCCGCTCGCCGCGCCCGCCGCGCTGAGCACCATCAAGGGCAACATCGGGCACACCAAAGCCGCGGCGGGGGTCGCTGGTCTCATCAAGGCGGCCCTCGCCGTGTTCCACCAGGTCATCCCGCCGGGTACCGGCCATTTCGACCCGCACCCGTCGCTGACCGGCGACTCCGCGCGGCTGTACGTGCCGGGCGGCGCCGAGCTGTGGCCGCCTGACCAGCACATCCGCGCCGGGGTTTCGGCGATGGGCTTCGGCGGGATCAACTCCCACGTCGCGCTGGCCGAGGCGCCGAACGCGCACCGCCGCGCCGAGCTCGACGAGCGGACCAAGACGCTGGTCGGCAGCCGCCAGGACGCCGAGTTGCTGCTGCTCGACGCCGACGACACCACCGGGCTGCGCGAGCGGATCACCGAGCTGCTCCCCGTCGTCGCGAAGCTGTCGCTCGCCGAGCTGACCGACCTGGCCGGCGCGCTCACCGCCGACCTGTCGGGCAAGCCGGTCCGCGCGGCGGTCGTGGCGACCAGTCCCGAGGACGCCGTGCGCCGGTTCACCCGGCTGCTGGAGCTGCTGGAGGACGACGCGACCACCGTGTTCTCCGCCACCGATAGTGTCTTCGCGAGCGACCGGTCGAACCCGCCGAAGATCGGGTTCCTGTTCCCCGGCCAGGGTTCCGGGCGGGGCGCGGTGGGCGCGCTGCGCCGCCGATTCACCGCCGCCGAGGACATCTTCCGCGCCGCCAACCTGCCCACCAGCGGTGACCAGGTCGCGACCGAGGTCGCCCAGCCGCGCATCGTCACCGGCTCGCTCGCCGCGTTGCGGGTGCTGCGACACCTCGGCATCGAGGCGACGACCGTGGCCGGGCACAGCCTCGGCGAGCTGACCGCCCTGCACTGGGGCGGCGCGCTCGACGAGCAGCAGGTGCTGCGTCTCGCCGCGGTGCGCGGCAAGGTGATGGCCGCCGCGAGCGCCGGGGACGGTGCCATGGCGGGCATCGCGGCCTCGCCGGGACGCACGGAAGAGCTCACGCGCGGCGAGGACGTTGTCATCGCGGGCTACAACGCCCCCGAGCAGACGGTGATTTCCGGCCCGGCTCCGGCCGTGGAGCGCGTGTGCGCCCGCGCTCGCGCCGAAGGTGTCATCGCCACCCGGATCTCCGTTTCGCACGCCTTCCACTCGCCTTCGGTCGAGCCCGCCGCGGCCGCGATGACCGAGAAACTCGCCGGGATCGCCTTCGACCGGCTCGACCGGCCGGTGGTGTCCACGGTGACCGGTGACGTGCTGCACGGCGCTGAGGACCTGCGCGAGCTGCTGCGGGACCAGGTCGTGCTGCCGGTCCGCTTCCGTGAGGCGGCCGCCAAGGTCGCCGACCGGTGCGACCTGGTGCTCGAGGTCGGTCCCGGCCGGGTGCTCGGCGGCCTGTTCGAGGAGATCGCGCCCGGCACACCCGTGCTGTCCGTGGACACCGACAACGCCTCGCTGACCTCGCTGCTGCGCGTGGCAGGCGCCGCGTTCGCCCTTGGCGCGCCGCTGGAGACCTCGGCGCTGCTCGACGGCCGGGTCGTGCGGCCGCTGCCGCTCGACGGTGAGATGTCGTTCCTCGCCAGCCCGTGTGAGACCGCGCCCGCGATCGACGCCGAGCTGACTAGGACCAGTGCGTCCACAAAGGACGAAGCCGCCGGTGCGACCGCGGCGGCCGACGGCGGCCCCAACGCCACGCTCGAACTGCTGCGCAAGCTCGCCGCCGAGCGCGTCGAGCTGCCGCTGGAGACGGTCACCGCCGACACACATCCGCTCGACGACCTGCACCTGAGCTCGATCACGGTGGGCCAGCTGGTCAACGACGTCACCCGCGCGCTGGGCAGGCCCGCGCTCGAGGCGATGCCGAACTTCGCCACGGTCTGCCTCGCGGAGCTCGCCGAGCTCATCGACGAGCTGGCCGACACCGCGGGCACCGAGGAACCCGCCGCGCACGGCGAGGTCCCTGGCGTCGGCCCGTGGGTCCGCCCGTTCGGCGTCGACTACGTTCCGGCACCCCGGCCGCCGACCGACGACACGGTGGGCTTCTCCGCCGCGGACTGGACGGTCTACTCGTCCGGCGAACACCCGCTCGCCGAACCGCTGCGGACCGCGCTGGCGGGAGCGGGCGTCGGCGACGGCGTGCTCCTCTGCCTGCCCGCGGACTGCGACGAGCGGCACCTCGGGCTGTTCCTCGACGCCGGTCGCGCGACCATGGCCGCGGCGAACGGCACCCGGTTCGTCTTGGTGCAGCACGGGTTCGGCGCGTCCGGGCTGGCCAAGACCCTGCGGCTGGAGGACCCGACCGCGCGCACCACGATCGTCGACCTCGCCGACGTCACCCCGTCGGCCCCCGCGGCGATCGCCGAGGCGGTGTCCCTTGTGGTCAGTGAGGTCGCGGCGACCAGCGACTTCAGCGAGGTTCGGTACACAGTGGACGGTGTCCGCACGGTGCCGGTGCTCGGCCCGCTGCCGCCCGCCCCGAGCGTTCCCGGCCCGAGCCCACTCGGCGTCGACGACGTCCTGCTGGTGACCGGCGGCGGCAAGGGCATCACCGCGGAGAGCGCGCTCGCGCTGGCCAAGGACTCCGGCGCGAAGCTCGCGCTGCTCGGCCGGAGCGACCCGGCGGACGACAGCGAGCTGGCCGCCAATCTGTCCAGAATGGACGACGCCGGTATCCGGTTTGCCTACGAGCGCGCCGACGTCACCTCGGCCGCGCAGGTGGCCGACGCGATCGGCAGACTCCAAAGTGGACTCGGCCCGGTCACCGCGATCCTGCACGGCGCGGGCCGCAACGAGCCCGCCGCGTTGTTCAGCCTGACCGAGGACGCCTTCCGCAAGACGGTCGCCCCCAAGATCGGCGGCCTGCGCGCGGTGCTCGGCGCCGTCGACCAGGACCGGATCAAGCTGCTGGTGACCTTCGGCAGCATCATCGGCCGGGCCGGGCTGCGGGGCGAGGCGCACTACGCCACCGCCAACGACTGGATGACCGAGCTGACCCTTCGTTTCGGCCGGGAACACCCGGCGGCGCGGGCGATCGCGCTCGAATGGTCGGTCTGGTCGGGCACCGGCATGGGCGAGAAGCTCGGCGTGGTCAGCGCCCTGATGCGCGACGGCATCACGCCGATCCCCACCGAGAACGGCATCGCCGTGCTGCGCCAGGTGCTCGGTGACCCGCTGTCGCCGTCGGTGCTGGTGGTCTGCGGCCGGACCGCGGGCCTCCCGACGCTGCCGATCCAGCGTCAGGAGCTGCCGCTGAACCGGTTCGTCGACCGGGCCCTCGTGCAGTACCCGGGCATCGAGCTGATCACCGAGGCCGACCTGTCCGCGGGCAGCGACCCGTATCTTTCCGACCACCTGCTCGACGGCGATCTGCTCTTCCCCGCCGTGCTGGGCATGGAGGCGATGACCCAGGTCGCGTCCGCGGTGCTCGGCACCACGGGCGTCCCGCTGCTGACCGACGTCGAGTTCCTGCGCCCGATCATCGTCGCGCCCGCCGGCTCGACCACGATCCGGCTGGCCGCGCTGGCCAGGGACGCCGAGACCGTCGACGTCGTCCTGCGCAGCGGCGAGACCGGCTTCAGCGCCGATCACTTCCGCGCCCGGCTGCACTTCCCTCGGCCGGACGTCCCGGGGGTGGCGGCGCCCGGCGCGGCCACCCTGCCGATGGTGCCGGTCGACCCGATCGCCGAGCTCTACGGCGACGTTTTGTTCCAGGGCAAGCGGTTCCAGCGTGTCATCGGCTACCGCCGGGCGAGCGCGCGGCAGGCGGTGGCGGAGATCGCCACCAGCGCGGACGTCTCGTGGTTCGCGCCGTTCCTGCCGCAGGACCGGCTGCTGGCCGACCCCGGCACGCGGGACGCGATGATGCACGCGATCCAGTGCTGCGTCCCCGACGCGACGTTGCTGCCGCAGGGCATCGAGCGGCTCTACCTGGCCGAACCGTCCGATCAGGACACCGAGTACGTGGTGCTCGACGCCCGCGAGCGGCTGCAGGACGGCGACACCTACCTCTACGACCTCGACGTCCGCGACCCGGACGGCCGTCTGGTGGAACGCTGGGAGGGCCTGAGCCTGCGCGCGGTCCGCAAGCGTGACGGCGCGGGTCCGTGGGTCCCGTCGATGCTCGGTTCGTATCTGGAGCGGGCGTGCGAGCGGATGCTCGGCGGCAGCCGCGCCGTCGTGGTCGAGCCCGACCCGGTCGACGCCCGCGTCGCGACGACGCCGGAACGCCGCGCGCAGACCGAGCTCGCGGTGAGCCGGGCGCTGGGACGGCAGGCGAACCTGCACTACCGCCCGGACGGCAAGCCCGAAGCCGACGGGGCCGACGTGTCCGCTTCGCACAGCGCGTCGCTGACACTGACGATCGCCGGGACGGGCACGCTCGCCTGCGACGTCGAGACGGCCGTGCACCGGGAAGAGCAGGACTGGACCGGGCTGCTCGGCCAAGACCTGCTCGCGGTCGGTTCGCTGCTGGCCACCGACACCGGCGACACCCCCGACGTCGCGAACACGCGCGTCTGGACCGCGCTGGAGTGCGTGCGCAAGACCGGCGAGCTGACCCAGGCGATCACCGTCCGCCGCGTCGACCCGGACGGGTGGGCCCTGCTGGCCTGCGGTGACGCGCTGATCGCCAGCTGGGTCACCACTGTCAACGACCGGCCGGACCCGGTGGTGTTCGCCGTGCTCCAGACCCGAGAGGAGAGCTGACATGCCTGGCTACTTCGAGATTCGCCACATCGTCGGGTTCGAGGAGACCAACCTGGTCGGCAACGTCTACTACGTGAACTACCTGCGCTGGCAGGGGCGATGCCGCGAAATGTTCCTCAAGGACGAGGCGCCCGCCGTGCTGGAGGAGGTGCGCAAGGACCTCAAACTGTTCACCCTCAAGGTGGAGTGCGAGTTCTTCGCGGAGATCACCGCCTTCGACGAGCTGTCGGTCCGGATGCGGCTCGAGGAGCTCACCCAGACGCAGATCGAGTTCGCCTTCGACTACGTCCACCTGCACCCGGACGGCGAAAAGCTGGTCGCCAGGGGGCGTCAGCGGATCGCCTGCATGCGCGGGCCGAACACGGCGACGGTGCCCTCGCGGGTGCCCGAGGAGCTGCGCGCGGCGCTGATGCCGTACTCCGAAGGCGCCAAGACCACCCGGTCGCAGAGTTCGCCGAGTTCGCCGAGTTCGCAGGGGGAGCCGGTGCCCACCACGGTCAAGGGGGCATGACGTGACCTTCGGCGGCGAACCCTCCGAACGGCCCGTGGTGACCCGGCTCAACCCGCCGCCGCCCCGGCGGACCCGGCTGTCCGAACAAGCCGGGCTGCGCGAGGTCATGGCGCGGTTCGCGACCGGCATCACGGTGCTCACCGCGGGTGGCGAACACGGGCACGGGATGACTGCCAACGCGTTCAGCTCGGTGTCGCTGGAGCCACCGATGGTGCTCTGCTGCGTGTCCCGCGCGGCCAGGATGCACGCGGCGATCGAGGCGGCGGGTTCGTTCGCGGTCTCGATCCTCGCCACTGACCAGCGCGAGCTGGCGCGGTACTTCGCCGACTGGCGGCGGCCCGCCGGACTCGCGCAGTTCGACCCGGTCGACTGGGAGCCGGGGCCGCGCACCGGCGCGCCGTTGCTGGGCGGGTCGCTGGCGTGGCTCGAGTGCGAGCTGTCCCGGTCGTACGAGGCCGGGGACCACTCGATCTTCCTCGGCGAGGTCGTCAGCTCCAGCTGCGGTGTCGCCCAGGACGCGCTGGTGTTCTACGGCGGCGGTTACTACCACTTCGACAAACAAGCACGGGCGACGGCGTGAGCACCGTCGGCCGTCCCTCTCGGAAAGGTCTGACGATGACCGGCAACGAGCCACTCCCCGCCCCCGTCCGCGTGCTCCGGCCCCCGGCCGCCGAGTCTGACCCGCCGATCGCGACGTTCCCGCGCCTTGGCCACGGCATCCGCTGGAGCGACGTCACCGCCGACATCGAGGCCGACCACCGCGCGCGCCTGGCCCAGAGCGACGACCAGGCGGCGTAAGGAATCCCGCGTACCCGTTGTCCGCACACTCGCAACTCGTCGACACGTTGTGGTCGTTGCGTACGCGGGATACCCGCGTACGCGCAATGCCCGCGCCCGCGAAAGTGGGCCGGTCAGGCCGCGTCGGCGAGTGGCGGCGTCTCCGGGCCCGCGCGGGGCACGAGCCGGCGGACGGGCCGCGGCGGGTAGGTGCTGTGGCCCGGAAGGACGGCCAGGTAGCGGATGGCGTCGTCGATGAACGGCTCGACCTCGGTGCGCTGGCCGTCACGGAAGGGCGTGCCGCAGCAGGCGCAGGTCCGCTGGCGCTTGGCCGCGCTCATCGCGGGCCGCACTCGTCGGCGGGGACGGTCCCGTAGGACTTCCGCAGGGTCATCTCCGTTACCTCCGGCCAGTTCTCGGGGCGCGCGACGTCCCAGTCGTCTTCGGCGAAGAGTTCGTATGGGTCAAGGTGCTCGGTCATCATTGCTCCCGCAGCGTTGCCGCTCAAGGGTTTTCCCCGGCTCCAGCACACCTCGCGGGGCCCGGCCGGGGCAACTCATCCGTTGCGACTCGATGGGCCGTGACCTCCTTCCAGCGCAAGGAAAAGCCCGTCCTTCACCGGCAAAACCCCTTGTCACCAGGGCGAATAGCAAGACCGAAGAAGACTCCGGCCGTGGATCGGGCACATACTGATTGAGCAACATCAGAGTGATTCACGAAGCCTGGGAGGAGGCCGCGGGGTGAGCGACGGCATCCGGCTCGTTTCCGGTCTGCAGGTCCTCGACCACTGGTCGGGTTCCGCCTGCCAAGCCGACAAGAACGTGGTCTACAAAGCGCTCTTCTCGGTGGTCGACGGATCCGTTTTCCTCACTTATGACATTTTGGAAGAAGACGAGCTTCCCCAGCAATTCCTGGTGCTGGTGAAATCTGATCTTGTCACCCAGATAAGCCTGCATCACGCGGATTCGTTCGGCATAGCCTATATCGGGCCGATCGACGGTGCAATGCCTGGTCAGATGCCACTTTCGTAGCCTGGACGGATGCTTGACACCGCCGTGCCCGTGTGAAATTCTCTGGTCGCGAGTAAACTGGGAGGCTTTGCCGGGCAGGTGAGGAGAACACAGTCATGTCATCTCCGGAATTTCCTGGATTGGATGTTTCCAGCCGAGTAAGGGCACGCGACATTCAAATGGCCGGAGTGGCCGATGTTCGACGCAGAGTGCTGATGATCTCCGGCGCCATCGACACCACCGACCACGACGTCTCGGTCTGCGTCAACCTGCCGGAGCCCGGCCGCTGGCAGATCATCAAGTCCGAGACCAACCTGACCGACCAGACCTGGGTCGCGATGCAGGTGGTCACGGACGAGGACTCCACCTTCGTCAACGACGAAGAGACTCTCGTGCTGTCGCGGCAGTTCTCGAAGTCGTTCATGACCCCGGACCAGCGGCGCCTCACGTTCTACGACGGTGAGGTCCGCCCCGGTGAAGCGGTGCTGAAGGTGTACACCCTGGAGACCACCGGCCGCCGCCCGACATACGCCTATTCGCGCTACAGCCCGATCGCGACGGACACGGCCGAGCAGTCCGCGCAGACGCTGGAGCAGCTGATCAGCGACGGGATGCGGCAACGGCCGGTCGTCGAACTGATCGTCCCGGTCACCGTCATCGGCTGACGGCGGCCCCGGTGATCACCTTCGTGCCCGAACCGCACTTGCTGGACTCGCCACGAGGGCGGCACTGGCCGCACCTGCCCGTCCCCGGCGTGGGCACCGCGCCCGTTCCCGCCGCGGTGGACGCCGTGATCGTCGGCGGCGGGCCCGCGGGGCTCGCCGTGGCCTCGGCGCTGTGGCACCACGGCGTCGAGGACGTCCTGGTGCTCGACAGCGCCGATCAGCCGTGTGGCCGGTTCTTCGCCCGGATAGACCTGCTGCGACAACGGATCCTGCGCTCGCCCTACGAACACCACCCCGGTGTCGAGGGGTATCGCGACTGCGAGCTGCTCGATTTCGCCCGCCTGCACTGGTCGTTGCTCACTCCGGTGGAACGCCGTGAGGTCCGGATGGCCCAGGCCGGGCACCGTTCGGTGGTCCCGGTCGACGTGTTCGAGGCCTACTGCCGGCACATCATCGCCGGGCACCACGTCGACGAGCGATACCGGCGCGCGACCGTACGAGAGGTCCGCCCGGCCGCCGACGCTGTCACCGTCCGTACCGACACTTTCGCCGTGGACGCCCGTTTCGTCGTGCTGTGCACCGGCGAAGAGCGCCGCCTCGCGCCGCGCGAGTGGTGGGGAGGCGGCGCACCGCCACCCCGCGTCGGGTACTGGGACGAGCCTGCGGCCGCGGGCGCGGGGCAGCTGGTGGTCGTCGGCGCCGGGCTCACCGCGGCCCATCTGGTGACGAACGCGCTCGCCGAGGGCACGCGGGTGCACTGGGTGGTCCGCGAAGACGTCGAGCGCTACCAATGCGCCGACGTCAATTCCTCTTTCTTCCGGCCAGAGGGCCGGGCCCGGTTCGGCAGGGTGAAATGGGACGACCGGCTCGAGCTGATGAACCGGTTCCGCCGCGCGTCGGTGATGTTCGAATTCCGGCCACGGTTCCAGCAGGCCGAGGCGGCAGGCCGCCTGGTCGTGCACCGCGGCCGCACCGTCGAGCGGGTGCACGACGTCCCGGGTGACAGCGCGGTGGTCCGACTGGGTGACGGCGAACAGGTGATCGGCGACCGGGTCGCGCTGGCCATCGGGACCGCCCCGTCGATCGGCGAAGGACTCCTGCCCGAAGCCGCCGTCGCCGCCCGTGACGGCTGGCCAGACCTCGACGACCGCACCCTGGCCTACCGCCGGGCGCCCCGCGTGTTCGCGGTCGGCGCGGCGGCCGGAATGGCACTGGGCCCGGCGGCCCGCAACATCGACGGCCACCGCGTCGCGACGGCGAGAGTCGCCGCGGCCGTCGCAGCGGGCCTGCGAGACGGCTGCGCCGCCCCGATCCCCGGCCTCCCCGACCAGGTGGCCGCGCATGTCTAGCCCGCACGACACCCGCTTCTCGCTGCCCGCGATCGACGACGACCCGGCCACCGAGCAGGGCGTGATCCTCCTGGGCCAGGACGCCGGGCGACTGCTGGCCGGCCTCGGCCTGGCCTCACTCGCCGACGACCCGGCCCTGGTCACCCTGGCCGTGGACCGCATCCGCCACGGCTCCCTTGACCACCTGAAGCCCCCCGGCCTGGTCGAACTGGGCGTCACCCGATGGCTCTCCGTCCGCGGCTCCCTCCCCGGCCCGGAGGTGGCCGACGGCGGCGCGCTGCGAAAGGTCTGGGAGCGGGCGATGCGCATTGTGAGCCGCTCGGTGGACCACACCGGCCCCGCCTCACTCAGCTACCTGGCGGCCTGCTGGCTCCGCCGCGACGACGTCGACAAGCTCGTCTCCGGAAGGGAACCCCGCGATGTCCTACCTGAAGTCGCTCCCGGCTGAAACCACGCTCCTGCAAGTGTTCCAGGCCTACCCGGACACCGCAGGCCCGCTACTGGACTACCACGAACTGGTGATGCGAGCCCCCTCCCCGTTCACCGCGGGAGAGCGCGAACTGATCGCCGCGTACGTATCCGGCACCAACGCCTGCGACTACTGCCACGGCATCCACACCCACACCGCGGAAGCCTTCGGCGTCCCGGAGGGCCTCCTCACCGAGGCCCTGACCGACCTCGACGCCTCCCCGGTCGACGACCGCCTGAAACCAGTCCTCCGCTACGTGGCCAAACTGACCCGCACCCCAGCCAAAATGACCCAGGCAGACGCCGACGCGGTCTTCGAAGCGGGCTGGGACGAAGCGGCCCTGCACAGCGCGGTCCTGGTCTGCGCCCTGTTCAACTCATGAACCGCATGGTCGAGGGCCTGGGCATCCACTACAACAAGGCCTACGCAGCCGAATCCGGCCGCCGCCTCCACAAAATCGGCTACACCGCCCTATCCGCCCACCTCTAACCCCCCAACCCCCCCAACCCCCCCAACCCCCACAAGCGCCAAGTCCCTGAAGGCCACTTGACGGACTCTAACGCCCTCATGGTGGCCTTCAGGGACAGTCAAACCCCACCCACCTACCCAGCCCGCCCCAACACCAACAACAAAAACCCAGCCCCAGCCGTTCGCCCCAGCCACAGCGTCTCCGCGAGCCCTGCGAGGGGAGACTTCACCGCCGCGCGCCCTCTTTCGCGGCCGCCAGGCCGCCCCAACTCGCGACGGTAGGTCGCCCCCCTTAAAGCAAAACCCGCACTTACGCTGGAAGTTGGGGCGACCTGGCGGCGCGAGTTTGTGAGCGCGCTGGCCAAAAAACACAGGCTTCTAACCGCACCTCAGGACGCAACCACCAACCCGCACCGCCGCCGAGCGCCAGCAACAACCCACACCACAGGACCCAACCACAGCCCTCAACCAGCCAAGAGCCGAGCCGAACCACCCCGCGGGTCCGGAAGCGCCAGCAACACGGGGGGATCAAAAGCCCGCACCGGCCGCAGCCCGATGTCCACCAGCCGCGCCACCACGCTGGGCTGAACCACCAGTGGCCCCTCACAGCCCACATACCGGGGGTGGTCCCACCCGCCCCCGAGCCCGGCGGCGTCAGTGTTCGCGCAGTGCGCGAGCAGATGCCAGCTACCCTCGGGAACATCCGGCAACACATAAGCCCCAGGCGCCTCAAGCACCGTGTACCGCACAGGCCGCCCTTCGGGGATCCGGCTCGGGAAGAGCCCGACGAACACAGGCCCGACATCGCCGTCCGGGGCGTGCACCCGTCCTCGCACCACGGTCGAAAGTGTGCTCCTGGATTGTGGCGAGCTCGTCGAGATCCCGGGCACCAGGCCCCTGAACTGGCGGTAAGCTGTGGGCGAAACGCCGACGCGGCTGCTGAAGCGGGTGCTGAACGTGCCGACGCTGTTGTAGCCGACGCGGTGGCTGATGTCGGCGACGCTGATCTTGGTCGACAGCAGGAGGCGCTTGGCCTCCGCCAGTCGCATCGCGGAAAGGAAGCGTCCTGGTGACACGCCGGTGGCGTGCTGGAAAACCCGGGAGAAATGGAACTTACTGAACATCGCCGAGCGTGCCATGTCGTCGATGGTGAGCTGTTCTCCGAGTTTCTCCGTCATGGTCCAGATGGCCCGCTCGACGGCGCGCCGGACGATCTCATCCATTGTGCCGCCCTTTCGAAGGAGGGATAGGAATTCGGCATCGCCGATGTCGTACACAGTAGTGTCCGGGGTCACTTCTTCTGAAGTGCTTGGTGCACCGGTATCTATGGATATCTGTGCGTCGATTTATGAAAAATTCATGTGCGGAATAGTGATTAATTCCCGTGTCTTTGCGATGGCCTCGCGGTATCGCGCGCACGGGTTCCTTTTTCCCTGTTTCGGCTGGCGTAACCGGTCGTCACCGACGGTGGCTGTCGGTCCGCTGTCGGCCGGTCGCGCCAGGTCAGCGGCCGACGTCGACTAGGGGGATAGGTGACATGCCGTCTCTGTAAAAAGGTGCCCCGATAGGTCCGAAAGGAGTATGCGAAAGCCATATCGGTGAAGTGCGGGGGGCACTGGTGAACGAGGCCCGCCAAGCGGAAAATTGCTTTCGACAGCACGATTTACCGCTACGCTGGGGAGCGTTCACATGACCGTATCTGACAACTCCGCCGCTTTCCTTGCCAAGATCGGCTTTTCCGCCGATCTGCTCGAATCCCGCGTCGACCTGGTGATCGATCGATTCGACCAGGGTGCGTCCGCACAGGCGTACCCGACCGCGACCTTCTGCCGGGTGGCCCCGGTCGCCGAAGCCGCATAGCGAAGCAGGCCCGGCCTGATATCGGCGTTTTTCCGGATGTACTGATTCGGAAGAAACCCCGTCGTCGATTCTCCGGCCGTGCTCCCGCGGTGTGAAGAATACTTTTCCCGCGGCACCGAAGAAACCGGCCGTCCCCGCGCCCCCTCGCGGTGGACGGCCGGTTTCTGTTGTCACTCGATCGGGTATTCCCGAATGGCGTATCCGGGTTCGGCACGAGGTCCGGGCGAGGGCCGGCGGCCACGGTCTGGGACTGACTGCCCTCGCCCCATCCCGGAGTGATAGACATGCCCCGGGGGAGTTGTGGCCAGCGGGAGGGCGTCTCACAATGATCAAGGTCCTGGTGGCCGAGGACATGCACATCGTCCGCGGTGCCCTGGTCGCGCTGCTCCGGCTCGAGGCGGACATCGAGGTGGTCGCGGAGGTCGCCGACGGCGACCAAATCCTCGCCGCCGCGCGGGCGGCCGCACCCGACGTGGCCGTCATCGACGTCGACATGCCCCACAAGGACGGCCTGACCGCCGCCGCCGAACTGCACGAACTGCTCCCCGAGTGCCGCACGCTGATCCTCACCAGCCTGGGCACGCCCGGCACCTTGCGGCGCGCGCTGGCCGCGAAGGTCGGCGGGTTCCTGCTCAAGGACGCCCCGGCAGGCGAGCTGGCCGGGGCGGTGCGCGAGGTCGCGGCCGGCCGCCGCGTGCTCGACGGCAACCTGGCGATGAGCGCGTGGGAGAGCGTCGACTGCCCGCTGACCAAGCACGAGCTCGAGGTCCTGCGGCTGGTCGCCACCGGCGCCGGGCCCGAGGACATCGCCGGGCAGCTGCACCTCTCCGCCGGGACCGTGCGGAACTACCTCACGACGATCGTGTCGAAGTCCAAGGCGCGCAACCGGGTGGACGCCATCAGGATCGCCCGCGAGTCCGGCTGGCTCTGACGCCCGGTGCTACGCCGGGACGACGGCCCGCAGCCGGAAGCGGCCGTCGGCTTCCCGTTCCGCGGTGAGCTCGCCGCCGAGGGTGGCCACCCGGTCGGACAGGTTGCGGATCCCGTTGCCGCCCTCGGCGGAGCGGGGACGCCGTTCGATGTGGTCGTCGCCGACGCCGTCATTGACGATCTCCAGCGACACCCAATCCGCCGTCTGGTGGACCGCGATCTCGCACAGTTCGACCTTGCTGTGCCGCAGCACGTTCGTGACCCCTTCACGCAGGACGACGGCGAGCACCGTGCGCACCTGCGTCGGCAGCTCGCCGTACCGCAGTTCCATCTGCACCTGCACGTCGGCGGCGATGAGCGCGGCCTCCGCGGACTCCGACTCCTTGTCCAGCGAAAGCTCGCGATAGCCGGTGGCGACGGACCGCACGTCGGCGAGCGCGTGCCGGGACAGCACGAGGATCTCCTCGAGCTCCGTGGTCGCGCGGACGGGGTCGGCGAGCAGGATCCGGTCAGCCAGCTCGGTCTTCAGCACGATCGCCGAAAGGCTCAGCCCCAGCAGGTCGTGCAGGTCGCGGGCGAAGCGCAGCCGCTCCTCGGCCACCGCCACCTCGGCCAGCCGCAGCCGGGTCGCGTCGAGCTCGGTGGTCAGCCGGGTCAGCCAGCTGAGGCCGAACACCAGCAGGGTGGTGTTCATCGTGGCCAGCACGTTGAACGGGATGTCGCCGGGCGCCGCGGTGAAGCCGCCGCGGATCCAGACGTTGCTGACGATCGTCGCGACGACCACCGTCCAGCCCAGCGACGGGCGCAGGACGAGCAGCGCGCTGCCCGCCAGCAGGCCGGGCAGGCTCACCCACTGCGCGCCGACCTCGAACAGCGGCAGGTAGATCAGGCACCCCTGGACCACCAGGAGCCCGTAGCTCAGCGGGGAGTTCAGCCGTGCTGTCGGACGGCTGAAGTAGCAGAGCTGCAGCACCAGCGTGGCGGTGAGGGAGCCGACGCTCAGCATCAGGTGCGACGGGGTTTCGGTGAAGTACAGCAGGTGCAGCACGGCGGCCAGGGCAAAACCGCACAGCACCAGGTTGAGCAACGTCTTGGCCATCCGGCCCGACAGGTCGACTGGCGGGTTTTCCGCCTTCGGCGCGTCCTCGGTGTGCGTGTCCTCCGGGACCGGGAGGACGAGGTCGAGACGGAACCGGCCGCCCGGCGCGGGGCCGGCGGTGACCGTGCCGCCCAGCGCGGCGACCTTGGTGGTCAGGCCGCGCAGCCCACCGGCGCTGCCCGGTTCCGGGACGGCGTCACCCGGCCCGGCCCCGTCGTTGACCATCTCCAGCGTGACGGTGTTCCCCGACCGGTGGAGCGAGACCTCGCAGTGTTCGACCGTGCTGTGGCGCAGCATGTTCGACACACCTTCGTGCAGTGCTGTCGCCAGCACGGCCCGGATCTGCACGGGCAGGTCGGTCTGGTCGAGGTCGAACCGGGCCTCGACGTCGGAAGCCGCGAGCACCGACCGCGCGGCCCGCGACTCCTGCTCCAGCGACCGTTTCCGGTAACCGTGGGCGACCGATCGCGCGTTGGCCAGCGCACGCCGGGCGATCTCGGTGATCTCGACCAGCTCCGAGCGCGCCCGGTCGGGGTCTTTACGGACCAGCCGGTGGATCACCTCGCCCTTGAACGTGATCGACGAGAGACTCTGGCCGAGCAGGTCGTGCAGGTCGCGGGCGAACCGCAGCCGCTCTTCGGCCACCGCGCCCCTGGCGAGCTCGGTGCGCGCGCTGTAGAGCTCGGTCACCAGCCGGGCGAGTCTGGTCAGCAGGAACACGGAGAGGCCGGAGAGCGCGGCCGCCACCACGGTGTACCAGCTGTCCAGCGCGCTGGCGGTCACCGCCATCTGCACGGCGCCCATGCTGACGACCACCAGGCCGTAGCCCGTCCAGCTCAGCGGACTGGGCAGCACCAGCAGCATGCTCCCGGCCAGGAACCCTGCCAGCGGGATCCACGCCTGGCCGAACGGCAGCAGTGGCAGGTAGACGAGGCAGGCCTGGATCGCCAGCAGCGCGTAACCGCGCGGGGAGCGCAGCTCGACCGTCGGCCGGGTGAAGTACAGGAGCTGGATCCCGAGCAGGGCGCCCGCGGCCAGCAGGCCGACAATGACCCCCCAGAAGGAGGAACCGGCTGCCGCCACATGCAGCACGCCGATCACGCAGAAGCTGCAGAAGACCAGGGTGACGATCGCTCGCGCCAGGTAGCGCGCTCGCCGGGGCCGCTGGTCCACACCAGCCACGCCGCGTGGTTCGGCCGTCACGAACACCTGACCCTCCTCTGGCTCAAGTCAGTGTTGCCGTGGACGTCACACCCAGTCTCGCCGTGCGGGGAGTCTAGCCAACGCCAGGCAAAAAGCGGGCTTACCTGGCCAGGTTGCGGCAGGGTCCGAGGAGATGGTCGGCAGGGACCGGCGGAATGTTACTGGCCAACTGCCAGTAGTCCCGCTGTCCGGGACGCCGGACGATCTTCGCCGCGTATGTCCCTTGTGGACAGCCGGGTCGGTCCGATCAGGACCGGCGGGCGCCGAGCGGACGTTCCTCCGGCAGCGCCGCCGGGTCCTGGCCGGGCCGCAGTGGGACGAACGAGGTGAAGCCCCAGCCCTCGAGGCGGGTCAGCTGAGCGGGGAGCTTGCCGCTGCGCCGGACCGCCGAGACGACCACACCGCGCTCCCGCAGCCGCCGCGCCGTGGCGAGCGCCTGCGCGACCGGGACGTCGGCCTCGAAGAGCACGGCGACCCGCTCGGGGGCGGGCACCGCGGTGACGAGGTCGACGATGCGCTCGAAACCGATCGAGAAACCGCAGGCCGGGACCTCGGTGCCGAGCGAACGGCCGATCAGCTCGTCGTAGCGGCCACCGCCGGCGATGGACCCGGCGGAGTCCGGGTGGGTGATCTCGAAGATCTGCCCGGTGTAGTAGCCCATCCCGCGTACGAGCGTCGGGTCGAAGGCCCAGTTCACCTCGGCGGGCAGCGCCGAAAGGCAGCCCGCGGTGGTGGCGAGGTCCGCGGCGACCGCCTCGGGCAGGCCGGGGATCACCTCGGCGAGCACCTCGGCCACCTTCGCCGCGGGGACGTCGGTCAGCGCCTCGATCTTGTCCCTGGCCGAGGTGACGACCTCGGCGGGCAGGCCGCGGTCGCCGGTCAGCTCGGCGGTCACCCCGGCCCAGCCGATCTTGTCCAGCTTGTCCACGGTCACGAAGAAGCCGGGCTGCGCTTCCGCGGGCACCCCGGCCTCGGTGGCCAGCGCGGCCAGGAACCGGCGGTCGGACAGGCGGACGGTCGCGCCGGTCAGCCCGACGGCGGCCAGCGCCTCGGTGGTGGCCTCGATCAGCTCGGCCTCGGCGAGCACGCTCGCTTCACCGACCAGGTCGATGTCGCACTGGTAGAACTGCCGGTACCGGCCCTTCTGCGGCCGTTCGGCCCGCCAGACCGGCCCGAACTGGAACGACCGGAACGGCTGCGGCAGCTCGGCGCGGTACTGGCTGTAGAACCGGGTGAGCGGCACGGTCAGGTCGTAGCGCAGGCCCATGTCGACCAGCCCGCCGAGCTCGGTCCCGGCCTCGACCTGCTCGTCGAGGCCGCGGCGGAGGATACGGAAGAGCAGCTTCTCGTTCTCGCCGCCCTGTCCGCCGGTCAGGCGCTCGATGCGTTCGAGCGCGGGGGTTTCGATGCGCTGGTAGCCGAAGCGGCGGTAGACGCCTTCGATGAGGCCGAGCACGTGGTCGCGCGTCGCCACCGTCGCGGGCAGGAGGTCTCGGGTGCCACGGGCGGGGCTGTTGTCGGTCTTCACGGGGAGGTCCTCGAATCGGGGCTGGCGGAATCCGCCCCCGATCCTAGATGCGGCCACCCGTCACTGCCCCTGAAGGCCACCTTCACGGCGTAATACGCTGTGAAGGTGGCCTTCAGGGACCTTCGGTCAGACGCCCGCGACCTGCTTGATCCAGCTGCGGTAGACGGTGATGTTCGTGTACGCGGTGTTGTTCGAGCGGTCGCTCGTCGAGGCGACGCCGACCTGGCGGCCGGAGGCGAACATCGGGCCGCCCGAGTCGCCGCCCGCGGTGATGCCGTCGATGCGGTTGGCACACACCGCGACGCCGCCGGTGTAGTCGCTGCAGTTGACCGAGTTGACCCGCACGTTGGCGTACTTGAGGTACCGCGACTGGCAGTTGATCTCCGAGCCGCACTGGCTCGTCGCGCCCCAGCCGTAGACCTGCGCGGTCTGCCCGACGGCGACGTTGCCGCTGGTGCCGAGCGGTGAGTAGGTGGCGTTGACCGAGCTGGTGAGCCGGACGATCGCCAGGTCGGCGGCGCCGGGGTAGCGGGTGATGGTCGAGCCGGTGGCCGTGGTGCCGCCGCTCGACTGGTCCAGGCTGCCGATCCGGAACGTGTACGTGCCGCTGCCGCTCACGCAGTGCTTCGCGGTGAGGATGTACTGCGGCGCGATGATCGTGGCGGTGCAGTTCTGCTGCCCGTTGACGAACAGCCTGGCCGCCCACGGCCCGCTGGACGCGTTCTGCCCGCCGATGATCGCGGGCTGCGCCTGAGCCGGTTCGGCGGCGAACGCGGCCGGCCCGGTCGTGCCGAGCAGGGCCGTGACGGCCCCGCCGATGAGCAGGGCGAGAGTACGTATACGCATGGGGGTGCACTCATTTCTGCGGCCGGATAAGCCGCGGAGAACGGTGGGGAGGCCCCAATTCTGTGTTCGCGCACCCGGTCGAAGTAACCGACTAAAGTCTTTTTTGTCCGGTCTTCCCCCGTTCAGCGCAAAATACTCAGTCATACCTATTCAATGGCCGCGCCCCCCTGTCTTTGGCGTAAAGCCTTGCGCGGCAACACTTTCTCCGAGCGGATTCAACCCTGGGGTGGAGAGCCGGAAGCGCCGGGTGGAGACCGTTCCAACCGGGGATGGACGCGTTCCGCGCCTGCCCTGGTTAGCGTCGTTTCCCGTCGGGGGACACGGTGAACGGGACGGGAGTGGCATGACGGCGGTAACGACGACGGCGGTGGGGAGCGACCGGAAGGTCGTGCGATGGGAGCCGATCGCGCTCGGGGGCGTCATGCTGCTCTCGGCCCTCTTGTGGGGCTGGGGGCTGGGGGACCGATCGCTGCAGCCGTACTACGCGGCGGCCGTGCATTCGATGTCGCGCGACTGGTCGGTGTTCCTGTTCTCAGGTTACGACCCGGCCGGGGTGGTGGCCGTCGACAAGACGCCGCTGGGGTTCTGGGTCCAGGCCCTCGGGGTGAGGGTCTTCGGGTTCCACCTGTGGGCGATCGAGTTGGTCCAGGTCGCCGAGGGGGTCGCCGCGGTGTTCGTGCTGCACCGGGTGGTGCGGCGCTGGGCCGGTGAGCGCACCGCGTTGCTCGCGGCGCTGCTGTTCGCGCTGACGCCGATCACGGCCGCGATCAACCGGGACAACGTCGCCGACACGCTGCTGGTGCTGCTTCTGCTGCTCGCCGCGTACTTCGTCACCCGGGCGGTGGAGACGGGCGGGGCGAAGTGGCTCGTCTGGGCCGCGGTGTTCGTCGGGCTGGGTTTCCTCGCCAAGATGCTCGCGGCTTGGATCGTGCTGCCGGGCCTCGCCCTCGCGTACTTCGCCGGAGCGCCCGGTGCTCGCGGCAAGAAGCTGCTCCACCTGGTGCTTGCCGGGGTGGTCGCGCTCGCGGTTTCCCTTTCGTGGCCCGCATTGGTGAGTCTGTGGCCCGGCTCGAAACCGTACGTCGGGAGCAGTGCGGACGGTTCGATCTGGCAGCTGATCTTCGGCTACAACGGGGTCTCACGGCTGTTCGGCGGCTCGGACGGCGCGATGGGCACGTTCGGCACCTCGATCGGCACCGGCCTCGGCGGCGCCCCTGGTCCGCTGCGGCTGTTCGACACCGAGATCGGCGGCCAGATCGCCTGGCTGCTCCCACTGGCGCTCGGCGCCTTGGTGGTCGCCGCGTTCCGTGCTCGCGGCGCGGCCGCCCGCACTCGCGCGGGCTGGCTGCTGTGGGGCGGCTGGCTGCTCGCCGGTGCGGCCGTCTTTTCCTTCACCGGCGGCATTTTCCACGCCTACTACACCGCTGAACTCGCTCCGGCGATCGCCGCGCTCGCCGCCGCCGGGCTGCTGACCGGCTGGCGCTGGTACCGCGAAGGCGGCCGGGCCAGGATGGTGCTCCCACTGGCCGTGGCGGGGACGGCGGTGTTCGCGTTCGTGCTACTGGACCGCACTCCGACCTGGCTCCCGTGGTTGCGTTACGGCGTTCTCGGGATCGCGCTCGTCGCGGTCGTCGCCGCGCTGACGAGGTCCGGTGTCGTCCTGGCTGGCGCGGGCCTGCTGGCCGTGATCGCGGGACCGGCGGCGTTCGTGGTCCAGACCGCGGCGGGCCGTCCGACCGTGCTCGACGCCGCCGACCCCACCGCGGGTCCGGCGGGGTCCGGCGCCCTGACCGGGATCCTGGCGGCGTTGCTGCGGTCGGCGTCGGGCGCGGGAGACAGGGAGTCGTCCTATCTGAGGTACAAGATGGCCGCGAACACGCTGACGCCCGGCCAGGCGCAGGTGCTCGCGTACGCCCAGGCGCAGGCCCCGGCCGCGCGGATCGCACTGGCCGTCGAGGGCGGCAGCTTCGGCAGCGACCCGTTCCTGCTCAACACCGACGCCAGGGTCGCGCCGTTCGGTGGCTACCTGGGCTTCGACGCGACGCCGTCGCTCCCGCAGCTGGGCCACTGGACCGCCGACGGCTCGCTGCGGTTCGTGCTGCTGCCGCGGGTGTTCGTCGAGCTCGGCCAGTCCGCCAAACCGCCCGGCGACGGCGCGAGCTCCGAGGGAGCGGCCATCGGCGAGCGCATCGGCTGGGCGGCCAAGCACTGCGTGCCGGTCCCGCCCGCCCGCATCGGCCCCGCGGCGGCGGACGCCGGGGTCCTCTTCGACTGCGCCCCCACCCGCTGACCCCCACCCGTCGAACTGCCCCTGAAGGCCACCATCACGGCGTTAAACGCCGTGATGGTGGCCTTCAGGGGCAATCAGAAGGAGTGGTGGGGGCGTCAGGGTGCGGGGGTGTGGCCGGTGAGGTGCGGCGCAGCCAGTAGAGGCCGACGAGGGGGAGGACCAGGGGGATGAAGAGGTAGCCCTCGCCGTAGACCGACCAGACCGTCGCGTGTGGGAAGGCCGAGCTGTCGATGACGCTCAGGGTGCCGATCGTCAGGACGCCGAGCAGTTCGACGCTGCACGAGACCAGCGCGACGCGCCACCAGCGCAGGCCGCCACGGGCCAGCGCGATCGTGGCCAGCACGTACACGAGCGCCGCGAACGCCGAAAGGGTGTACGCGAGCGGGGCCTCGTGGAACTTGGTGCCGATCTGCACGCCCGCCCTGGACGTGGCCGCGAGCGCGAAGATCGCGTACACCGCCACCAGTATCCGGCCGGGCCCGGTGGCCGTCCTACGCGCTTGCTCCACTCCACACCTCGTTCAGTCGCAGCACCATCACCGGGATGGCCAGGCTGGCGATACCCAGCACGGCCGTGCTGGAGCGGCTCCGTTCGGCCAGCGCCCAGAACGCGCCGACCGGCAGTACCACCAGGCACCCGATCAGGTAGGCCAGGTACGTGGCCATACTGCCCGGCCGCTCGCCGCCGGCCAGCAGCACCACGCCGACCACGAGCTGGGCGACCAGCAGGACCTCGACCGCGGCGAGCGCGATCAGCAGGGGGGCGTCGGGCAGCTTGTTCCGCGCGGACTGCGTGAAGCTCCACAGCGCGACGGCCAGCGCGCACAGCGCGACCGCCAGCGCGAATCCCGAGACCACCGGTTCCCTCCCTTTGCCACTTTCGAGTCAAACGTACTACCAGCCGGGGCGGCCGGATCGCGCCGAGGTGTGCAGCGTGGTCCGGACCACTTTGACAGTCCTTTGTGGACCAGAACGTTCACGCAGGTGCGCGTGCACGTGAAAATAGATCACCAAGTGACTTTAATGGCATTCCGCCAATACTCGGCTCGTTTTCGAATGCACCGGACGGACCAGCGATGATGTAAGGAGCTCGTACCGTTACACCCCGACCGGGTGGTTACCATTTCGTCAGAACTCACGCTGGGTCTCCTTACTTCGCGGTAGGTGACACTTTTGTCTACCCTGATTAGACCAGTTGAACCCCCGGGATGGCGGATTGGCCCAACCCTGTCCGCCGTGCGGGAATATTCCTCGTCCCTGAAGAGTGCGCTCAGGTCAGCGGACCGGGTTCGACAGGAGAATGACCGAGGAGGTTTTGCGCAATGGACGTCCGGTATGAAGCGTTCTGCTTCGCCGATCCGCTGTTCTTCGACGAACAACGGGATGCCGGAGTGTCCGAGGACGATTTCGCCGCCGGCCTGCCGGAACCCGCCTCGGGATGGACCTCCGGGATGCGCGGTGTGTGGCGGATGTTGCGTCCAGTTGCTCGAAACTTGCCTGCACAGGGCTGGAAAATCCATGTTTCCGCAGGTTTGGACAACGCTGAGCGGGTGCTCGGGAAGGTGCACGTGTACTGTGTCGAGCAGCAGGTGGCCTACAAGCACCTGCGGTCGGCCTCCGTGCTCCTGATGCGGAATTCCAAATACGCCCCGCGCGACGGGAGCGGTAAGCTCGTCACTCTTTATCCGCGTGACGACAAGGAGTTCGAGCGGGTTCTCGCGGACCTGTCCGCCGAGCTGGAAGGCGAGCACGGCGCCTATATCCTCAGTGATCTTCGTTATGGTGCGGGACCGCTGTATGTGCGCTACGGCGGATTCGCCGAGCAGTGGGTCGAGTGGGACGGTTCGCGGGTGCTGGCCGTGCGCAAACCGGACGGCACATTGGTCCCCGACAAGCGGGAACCTACGTTCTCCACACCCGATTGGGTGACTATTCCGAACTGCCTGAAGCCGCATCTCGCCGCTCGTAAGAGCGGCAGCTCGGAGGCATTCCCGTATCGCGTGACCAGTTCGTTACATTTCTCCAACGGCGGCGGCGTCTATCTCGCCGAACGCGAATCCGACGGCCGCCAGGTCGTGCTCAAGGAGGCCCGGCCGCACGCCGGGCTCGACATCGACCACGTCGACGCCGTCGAGCGGTTGCGGCGCGAGCACGCGATCCTCGAGCGGCTGGCGGGCATTCCCGGCATCCCCGAGGTGTACGACCGGTTCACCGTCTGGGAGCACCACTTCCTCGCCATGGAGTACCTGCCCGGCGTCTCGCTCGGCTCCTGGCTGGCCCGCAACTACCCGCTGACCCGCCAGAACAGCAACGAAGCCGAGCTCGCCGCGTACACCAAGCGGGCGCTTTCCCTGGTGGATCGCGTCGAGCAGCTGATCAGGGCCGTGCACGAGCGGGGGATCGTGTTCGGCGACCTCCACGGCCAGAACATCCTGGTCGATCTCGACGACGACTCCCTCGCGCTGATCGACTTCGAGCTGGCCGCCGACGTCTCCGAAGGTGTCCGGCCCGCCCTCGGCGCCCCGGGTTTCCGGGCCCCGAAGGACCGGTCCGGCTTCGAGATCGACGAACACGCACTGGCCGCGCTGCGGCTCTGGATCCTCCTCCCGCTCACCACGATGCTGGAGCTCGCTCCGGCGAAGCTGCGCGGTCTGGCCGACTTCGTGCAGCGAAGGTTCGACGTCCCCGAGGGGTACGCCGACTCCATCGTCGCCGGGCTCGCTCCGCGCACCGAGCCGGCGGGCCCGGCGATCACCAGCACCGAGCTCGACGCCGACAAACCCGACTGGGCGCTGGTCCGCAAGCAGATCGCCGAGGCCATCCTCGCCAGCGCGACCCCCGAGCGCACCGACCGGCTGTTCCCCGGCGACATCGACCAGTTCCGCGTCGGCGGGGCGTGCTTCGGCTTCGGCGCCGCCGGCGTGCTGCACGCGCTGGACGTCGCGGGCGCCGGGCGGTTCCCCGAGTACGAAAGCTGGCTGCTGGAGTCCGTCCGCCGCGATCCGCCGGGCCGCCCCGGGTTCTACGACGGCACGCACGGGATCGCGTACGTGCTGGAGAACCTCGGCCACAGCAAGGCCGCGACCCGGCTGCTGTCCTCGTCGGCCGCGCTGGTCGAGCAGACCACCGACCACTCGCTCGAAGCCGGGCTTTCCGGGATCGGGCTGACCCAGCTGCACTTCGCGGTGAGCCGCGGTGACAACGAGTTCGGCAGGCAGGCGCTCGCCACGGCCGTCCGGCTGGCCGAGTCGCTGGAGACAGCGGACCCGCCAGGCAAGTTCGGCCGGGCCGGGCTGCTCAGCGGCTGGTCCGGGCCCGCGCTGCTGTTCATCCGGCTGTTCGAGCGCACCCGCGAGCGCGGCTGGCTGGCCTTCGCCGACCAGGCGTTGCAGCGCGACCTCGAGGAATGCGTGCTCGCCGACGACGCGTCGCTGCAGGTCCGCGACGGTGAGACGCGGACGCTGCCGTACGCGGGACTCGGCAGCGCCGGGATCCTGATGGTCGCCGAACAGCTCGCCCGCCACGCTCCCGAAGCGGAGTCGGTCAAGAGCCTTCCCGGGCTGCGCGAAGCGTGCCGCGGCGAGTTCGTCATCCATCCGGGGCTGCTGTTCGGCCGCGCCGGCCTGCTGACCGCGTTGTCACTGGGCGGCGAACCCGAGCAGTACGTCCGGGACACCATCGACCTGCACCTTTCCCGCCTCGCCTGGCACGCCGTGCCGTACAAGGGCGGGCTCGCGTTCCCCGGCAACCAGCTGCTGCGGTTGTCGATGGACGTCACCACCGGCAGCGCGGGCGTCCTGCTCGCGCTCGCCGCCACCCTGGACGGCCACGAAGTGCTGCCTTTCCTCGGCAGCACGCCGTCCCCCCACACCTCCGGTCGCTGACGGCCGGGCGGAATAAGTTCAAAGAAAGGGAACACCATTATGGAACTCGTACTGGAGCTGCAGTCGCTTGAGGCCCTCGAAGGTAACGGCGGCGGTCACGGCGGCGGTGGCGGCAGCCAGTCCAACCTGAGCCTGCTCGCCGCTTGCTCGAACAGCACGCTCAGCCTCGTGAGCTGCTAGTAGCCAAGTGATGGGGACGCGGGAGCGGCACAGGCCAAGTGCGCCGCTCCCGCGTCCTCATTCTGCGCCCGGCGCCGCCCCGGCGGCACCCCGTTCGAAGGAGTGAGATGGCGGGTCCCGCCGATCGGCTGCTGATCTCGGTGGCCCGCCTCGATCGCGCCCGTCTGCTCGCCATCGTCTTCACCGCCCTCGTCGCGACCGCCGCGGCCCTGCTACTGCCCGGCGCGCTCGCCGCCGCCGTCGACGCCGCGATCGCCGGGCGTCGCAGCTGGCCAGAAGTCCTCTGGCTGCTCGTGCTCGGCACGGCCGAGATCGCCGCCGACATCGCGGGCGGCATCCTCGCGGCCCGCGTGACCAGCCAGGCCACCGCCTGGCTGCGCCGCAAACTCGCCGACCGGCTCTTCGCGCTGGGCACCCGTTCGGAGTTCGCCGATGGCGACTCGATCAGCAGGCTGATCGGCGACTGCGTCCGCGCGGGCGCCATCACCTCGATCGTCGTCCAGTTCGGCGCGGCGCTGCTCATCTCGACCGGCGCCATCGTGGCACTCGCGCTGCTCGACTGGCGGCTCGCGCTGGTCTTCCTCGGCAGCATCCCGTTCGCGCTGCTGCTCGCGCGCACCCACCTCAAGCGAACCGCCGACGACGTCCTGACCTATCAGCGCGTGTCCGGCGAACTCGGCGCCCGCCTGCTCGACGCCGTCGCGGGCCTGCGCACGATCGCCGCCTCGGGCACCGCCGACCGCGAAGCCGAACGCGTGCTCCGGCCGTTGCCGCGACTCAGCCTGGCCGGGCGCGGGATGTGGCGCACGCAGGCCCGCATGGTGTGGCGGGCCGCGCTGCTGCTCCCGGCCGTCGAACTGGCCGTGCTGGCGGCCGCCGGGTTCGGCGTGCTGGCCGGGCGGCTCAGTGTCGGCGACGTGCTCGCCGCGCTCGGTTACGTCGCACTCGGGATGGGCCTGGTCACGCAGATCCCGCTGCTCACGACGCTGGCCAGGGCCCGGTCGTGCGCGGAGCGGCTACTGGAGGTCATCGACCAGCCGGTGCCCGAGCCCGGCAAGCTCGGCCTGCTGCCCGGCAGGGGCACCCTCGAACTCCGCCGTGTCACTCTTGGGAAGGCCACCCTTGGGACAGCCACTCTCGGGAAAGCACTGCGCGACGTGGACCTGACGATCACCGGCGGCACGTTCCTGGCCGTGGTCGGGCGGTCCGGGGCCGGGAAGTCCGCGCTGGCGGGCGTGCTCGGCGGCCTGACCGCCCCGGACCACGGCCAGGTCCTGCTCGACGGCCGTGGGCTGCACAAACTGCGGCCCGAGGAGCTGCGCGCGGTGGTCGGGTACGCCTTCGAGCGGCCCGCGCTGCTGGGCGCCACGGTCGCCGATGCCGTCGGCTACGGCTCCTGGGCGGGCGACACCGCCGTGCGCCGCGCGTGCCAGGCGGCCCAGGTGCACGACGTCGTCGTCCGGCTGCCCGGCGGTTACGCCACCCCGCTGGCCGAGACGCCGTTGTCCGGCGGCGAGGCACAACGGCTGGGGCTCGCGCGGGCCCTCGTGCACAGCCCGCGGGTGCTGATCCTCGACGACGCCACGGCCAGCCTCGACACGGTCACCGAAGCGGCCGTCGAGCGCGCGATCGAGAGCGCGCTGCCGGGCAGGACCCGGATCGTGGTGACCCGACGCACGACCACGGCCGCCCGCGCCGATCTGGTCCTGTGGCTGGAGGAAGGCCAGGTCAGGGCGGTCGCCTCGCATGCCGCGCTGTGGCGCGAGGCCGCCTACCGGGCCGTGTTCACCGACAGCGAGCCCGGCGTGCGAGCGGGTTCCCGAACGGATTCCGGGGACGAACGGTGAGTGTGCGGCAGCTGTACTGGGGGGCGCTCGCGGGGCAGTGGCGGGGCGGTCTCGTCCTGCTCGGCTGTTCCGTGCTCGAAGGCGTCCCGGCGTTCCTGTCCGGGCGGCTGGTGGAGCTCGCGGTGGACGAGGGGTTCGCCGCGAGCCACCCCCAGGCCGGGCTGGGCTGGCTGGGGGTGTTCGGCGTGGTCGCGCTGTTCGGCGCGCTGGGTTCCCGGCTGGTCTGGCACCAGCTGGGCAAGGTCGTCGAGCCGATGCGGGACGCGCTGGTGACGGCCGTGGTCCGCGGGGTCCTGCACGACGGTTCGCCGCCGCGCAACACCCCCGACGCCAGCGGGGTGGCCAGGATCACCCAGCACGTCGAGGTCGTCCGCGACGCCACCGGCGGCCTGCTGGTGCAGGCCAGGGCCATGCTGGTGACGACCATCGCGGCGCTGGCGGGCCTGTTCACCGT
>NZ_JAYMZS010000026.1:0-26961 GCF_035828755.1 Amycolatopsis sp. H20-H5
GGCGAGGACGGTCCTTGCGCACTGGACCGGGCACTACATCTTCAACGTCGACATCACGTCGAACCTCCTTCGATGCATGCTGCTGTACTCATGCGACTTCGTGTCGCACGGCGATGTTGAGCCAGGAGCCGTGTTTGCGGGTGTGGTGGATCTCGAGCCGCTGGGCCAGGGCGTGGGCCTTGGCCGGTTGGAAGGCCTCGTAGAGCGATCCGATCGAATGGGTGTTGAGGTTGTCCATGACCAGGACCACTGTCTCGGCGTCGGGATAGTCACAGGTCAGGAGCTGGTCGCCTGGTGGGCCCAGTCGATGCGGGTCCGCTGGGATTGGGCGATCACACGGCGTCGTCCGGCCAGCGGCTCGACCCACACGAAGATCGAACAGGTCCCCTCACGCACATATTCGGAGTCCTCGTTGAGGTCATAGCCCGGGACAGCCGGGATCGGGTCAACCCCATGCCTGTACTGGCGACCACGAGCTCCTTGATGAGTTGCGAAAAGGTAACGGCGGCTGACGCTGGTCGCGCTCGTCCCGTCCTTGGTGGCGGAGAGCGTGGCGGCCTCAGTGCAGGACTCGACGACAAGCGACCGACGTTGCTCAGTTGCCGCCGAGCCCGGCGCCGAGGGCGCCGATGCCGCGAGTGAGTTCTGAGAGCGCGACGTCGGCTCCGAGGTGGTGGCAGACGAGCAGGCCGTGCATGAGTGCGAACACTACGGCCGCCGCGGCATCGGAGTCCGCGTCCGCAGGCAGATGACCGTCTGTTTTCCAGCGTGCGGTCAGCGTGGCCAGCAGTTCGCGTGTGTCGTGGTAGAGGGCGCGGGTCCGCGCGGCCAGCAGTGGCCGGCGTACGGCTTCGGCCCAGGTCTGCAGGGCGAGCCGGGTCAGGTCGTAGTCGGGATGCTGGGTGCGGCCGTGCAACTCGGACACGATGATCGCGAGAGTCTGTCCAGGGCTCGGGGCGGGTTGCTCGTCGAGGAGGCGGACGAAGATGTCACGCACCAGTGCGAGGGCTTCGTCGGCCGACGCGTCGATGAGGTCGTCCTTGCTGCGGAAGTAGCGGTACACCGCGCTTGAGGACATCCCTGTCGCGGCGATGACGTCGTCCATGGACGTGGCGTGGAAGCCGTTGCGGGAAAAGCAGCCCCAGGCGCTGGTGAGGATGTGCTGACGTCGGTCGGCGCGGGTCTTGTCGCTGAGTCTGGGCACCACTTCAGCCTAAAGGGAAACGAACGGTTGCACTAGACGAAGCAGCTCGCTACCATTACCATCAAAGCGAACCGATCGTTTGCGTTTGGAGCTACAGTGACGACACCGACGTTGTCCGGCGTACACCACGTCACATTCCTGGTCTCCGATCTGGAGGCCGCCATCGCCTGGTATGAAACGGTGCTCGGCGCGCAGCGCCTACCCCGGCTCGACCATCACGACGAACACGGCAACTGCTTCGCGGTGCTATTCCTTCTCCCCGGCGTGGACACACCCGTCCAGGTCCGCCGCGCAGCAGAGGTCACCACCGCCACCGCCGGCACTGATGCGGTCATCTTCAGCGTCCCGGACCGTGCCAGCCTTAACAGGTGGGCCGCACATTTCGACACCCACGGCGTCGAACACTCCCCCGTCATGACAGCCCGCGCGGGGTTCTCCATGACCGTCACCGTGCCCGGCGGCGCGACCCTGCGCTTCTACACCGAACTCGGCAGCGACTTCAACGCCGTCACGATCACCGATACAGCGGTGCCCGAGTGATCACCTACACCCAGGGCGCCACGGTCGTCGAGCACGCGCTGGCCCACGCGCGGAAGAACGAGTTCCCGCCGATGACCGTCGCCGTCCTCGACACCGCTGGCCAGTTGGTGGCGTTCGGCCGGGGAGACCACTCCGGCCTGCTGCGTGAACGCATCGCCCGCGGCAAAGCCCATGGCGCGCTGAACATGGGCGTCGGCAGCCGCAGCCTCGCCGGCCGTGCCGCATCGCACCCCGAGTTCATCAATTCCCTCGTCGCGCTCGCCGAGGGCAACCTCGTTCCCGTCCCGGGCGGCGTCCTGATCCGCACCGCCGACGGGAACCTTCTCGGCGCGGTCGGTGTCAGTGGTCACCTGCCCGACCAGGACGAGGACTGCGCTCTGCGGGGGATCGCCGCGACCGGACTGCAGGCCGACCCCGGCGCCTGAAACACACCCCGGGCACCGCCACATCTCCCGAGTGCTCCTGGTAGCGGCACACAGCACCGGGAACCCCCGCAGGAAAGGACCCAGTTGGATGGCACGAAATCGTCTGCTGAGCATGCTCGACGAGCATGTCGTCCCCATCGGGATGCAATGCTTCACCGGAAACCACACCCTCATCGAGGTCCTCGGCGCCACCGGGTTCGACTACGTCTGGCTCGACAGCGAACACAGCGCGCTGAACCCACGAGCCCTCGACGACACGATGCGCACCTGCGAGAACGCAGGCCTCGTCGCCCTGGTGCGCATCCCGGAGCCCTCCGATGGCACGTCCGCCCGACGTGCTCTCGAGGCCGGAGCCCAGGGAATCGTCGTGCCCATGGTGCGCTCCGCCGCCGACGTGCAGGGCATTGTCGATGCTCTCACCTTCCCGCCCCGAGGTACGCGCGGTTTGTGCCCCGCGCTGCGGGTTCCCGGCTACACCTTCACCGGGTTCAACGACTATATGTGCGAGAGCGACGACAACCTCCTCATCATTCCGATGATCGAGACCGTGGACGCGCTGGAGAACATCGACGAGATCTGCGCGCTCGAGCAGGTCACGATGCTGGTCTTCGCCTCCGGCGAACTCGCGTTCGCGATGGGCGAAGGGGCGACCATGCACAGCAGCACGAAAGTCCGGGACGCACAGCAGGTGGTGTACGCGGCAGCGAAGAGACACGGCGTCGCGGTGATCGGCGGCCCGATCCTCAACCCGTCCACGCACACCTGCTCCGCCGCGCTTGAGAGCGGGATCTCGATGCTCTGCATTGGCCTGGATGTCATGGCGTTCCGCCAGGTGTGTGAGACCACCGTCGCGGCCGCCAACGCCGCCGCCGAGGCCAGCGGCACCTACACCCGGCCACCCGCCCCGCCGAGTGCGTTCCCCCACGCCTACTGACCGCGGCCCACACACACAAAGAGAGATATCTCAGGCTGTTCAGAGTCAGGCCGCAGCAGCGAGTGGAGGTGGAAAGGCCTGGTGTTCGTCATCAAGACAGCCCGCCTGCAGGCAGCAGTGATGAAGCTGCCCGAGGAACTTGTTGAACAGGTGCCACTGGGCCTGATGGTTCAGTCCACGCCCGTGCGGCGAGCGTCGAAGTATCGCGTGGCACCGGACCGGCTTTAAGCGTGGCGAGCGCCCAGATCGACCTCACTGCGGCCAGGTGCCGATTCTTGACGTGCCGGTGTGAGACCACCGTCTTCTTGCCGCTGGCGCCGGTGATAGGCGCCGATCCTGCGTAAGCCTTCCACTCACCCGGGTCTGCGAAGCGGGCGTGGTCGTCCCCGATCTGGGCAAGCACCCGAGCGCCGGTCGGCAACCCAGACCGCCAGACTGATGACGATCTCGGCGTCTCGGTGCTGCTCAATGTGTGCGGCCTCCTCGATGCCGTCGGCGGCCGCGCAGACGGCTTCGAATTGGATCAACGGAGCCGAGCGACGGATACCTATCGCGTTCTCCACAGGCGGTGGCAGCCGTAACCGTTTCGACCGGAAGATGCCATACAGACGGTCGGCATCGTGGTCAACATCGCGGCGGTGCCGGGCCTTCGTCAACAGAGTCCGTAGCCGCGCACGAGTCAACTTCGTCGCGACCGGCTGCCAGAAGCAACCGGATGAAGGTCACTCCATCGAGTCGCCCCAACCCCTCAAATTCACCAAGTCACCTGGTGTATCTTGGAAGAGACACAGGCAACGACAAGGAGACTTCAGTGGACGTGATCGCGACAACGCGGAACGGGCAGCTTCGAGGAACCGTCCACGACGAGGTGACGACCTTTCTAGGGATTCCGTATGCCGCCCCGCCAGTCGGCTCGCTGCGCTGGAGGCCCCCGGCGCCTGCGGCACGCTGGGACGGCGTGCGTGATGCTACGCGGTTCGGCAACGCCGCCATCCAGACTGCCGACACTGGCATGGACCTTCGCGCTCAGCAGAGCGAGGACTGTCTGTACCTCAACATCTGGGCACCGGCGGAGACCGAGGAAGCATCGTTGCCGGTGATGTTCTGGATCCACGGCGGAGGCTTCCTCAACGGCTCATCATCCCTGGCGATCTGGACGGGCGAGCGGTTATGCCGCAACGGCGTGGTCGTCGTGTCGGTGAACTACCGGCTGGGCGCTTTCGGCTTTCTCAATCACCCGGAGCTGGGCGCGAATTTCGGTCTGCAGGACTGGGTAGCAGGGCTGGATTGGGTGCGAAACAACATTGCCGGCTTCGGCGGCGATCCGACCAATGTCACCATTTTCGGTCAGTCGGCCGGCGGGGCGGCGACACGCGCTCTGCTCTCGGCACCGGCGGCCCGAGGTCTGTTCCATAAAGCGGTCATCCAGAGCGCCGGGTACGAAGATTACGCGGTCGTCGAATCCCCATCGTTCCAGCGTTCACGCGCCGCGACCGGGCGGATGAGCGAACGCCTCGGCGTCGCCGACGCAGAAGCGTTGCGGCGAACACCGGCCGAAGCCGTCCGTGCTGCCTCGTTGGCCGAAGCCGGCATCAACCCGCCGCCCGGTCAGGTGCACACCCCCGCCAACCTGGTCTGGTACCCGGTGGCCGACGGCCAGATCATGACGGAGGACTTTTCGGGCTGGCCGCAGGATGTGCCGGTCCTGCTCGGCTTCACCCAGGACGAGGCGCGCATGTTCGTTCAGCCAGAGACGCTCTACGCCCATCCTGAGCTGCGGCCACAGGACGTCTACACCCCGCAAACCCTGGCCGCGATGGCAGACGCGCTGGCCGGCCCGAACGCCCCCCAGGTTCTCGAGTACGCCGCCAAGACCGGGAGCTCCCCCTACGAGGCGATCGCCGAGATCATCACCGCCGCAGTCTGGCACGAACCTGCGCTGGCCAGTCTGGAGCGCGTAGCCGCGCTGGACCGAACCGTCTTCGCCTACGACTTCGTTCGGGTGTCTCCCGGCGCCCGCACCACCGGGCTGCTGGCCAAGCACAGCGCCGAGATCGCCTACCTGTTCGGCAGCATGAACCCCCCAGAGGCCTACGACGGGACCGATGCGAAGGTGAGCGACGAGGTGCAGCACGCCTGGACCGAGTTCGCCCGCACGGGGGTTCCATCCTCAGTGGACGGCAGAACGTGGCCAATCTACCGTCCGCAGCAGCGGGAACTGGCCTACATCGGGGACCGCACCGAGTTCCGGGCGGCCGAGCCGAGCACACTCGCGGGTCTCATCGCAGACGCCCGGCGTCCACCCTCGGGCCAGCTGGACCGGCGGTGATGTTGCCATGCCGACATTCATGACCAACTCGTCCCGCCGGTTGTCCTACGAACTGATCGGGGAGGGCTCCCCGATCGTCCTGCTGCCCGGCGGACCAGGGCTTGACCCGCTCACATATTTCCAGGACATCAGGCTGCCGTCGTTCCAGCTGGTCGTGCTGTGCCCGCGCGGAACTGGCCAGTCCGACCCGCCCGAGGACCCTGATGGCTACCGGATCGCGGGCTACGTCGAGGACCTGGAACAACTTCGACAACACCTGAACATCGAGCGCCTACTGATCTACGGCAGCAGCCACGGGGCTTCTACCGCGCTGGCTTATGCGGCCCGCTTCCCCGATCACGTAGGCCGGCTCGTGGTGGCCAGTGGCCCCGCGCGCGTAGACGCTGACCTCGCCGCAGCCATATCCGAAGCACAGCAGAGGTTCGCAGCGCATGTTCCGGGCGGAGCCGACCGACTGCGCACCGCCGAGGCGGCAACGTCGGAATTGCGCACCGCGGCTACTGATCAGCAACGCCGCGCCGCGCTGCGTCGCCTGATGGACACCTACGTCGCCCACCTCGACGCACCACGGCAACGGTTCCTCGACCGGCTCTGCGCGGCACCGACCAACTTCGCCGCACCCCCGGTGATGGCCGCCGAGATGATGAGCGGCCTGGATCTGCTCCACGACGCCCACCGGATTACGGCTGCGGCCCTGGTGATCGGCGGCGAGTTCGACATCCGCGTCCCCGGCGCACACCTGCGCGACATCGCCGAAGCGATCCCCAACGCGCACTACGTCGAACTGGGTGGCGCTGGCCACCTCGTGCACCAGGAATGCCCCGAGTGGGAAGACCTGGTCGCAGGATTCTTCACCGGTCCAGGCGAGTGAGGGCGGCTCGCCCAGTTCACCGCCCACAGGGGCGGCCAACCCGCAGCGCGCCAACCACTCCCGGGAAAGGAAGCGACGACGATGTCCGCCATACCCAGCTATCCGCACGACATCTTCACCGACCAGGCACTGCTGAACCCGCACGAACACTACCGGGCGCTGCGCGAGCTTGGGCCGGTAGTGCGGCTCGATGCCCACCAGATGTATGTCCTCCCCCGTTACGCCCACGTTCGCGCCGCCCTCGGTGATGCCGCTGTGTTTTGCTCCGGACACGGTGTCGGCCTCAACGAGATGATCAACAAAGCCGGGCGCGGCACCACGCTGACGAGCGACGGAGAGCCTCAGCATCCAAACCATCATCGCCACCTGCCCCGACGGGACTTCGTTCGTCGCGGTGATGCCGACCTGGAGCGGCACCCTCGATCAAGGGCCGGCCGCCATCGAGCCGTTGGCCCACTTGGGTGACCCCACGTCCGCGCAGGTGGGCGCGTCGGCCTGGCACAGCCTGGTCGCAGGGGTGTCGGAATCCTTTTCCGCGGGACGCACGTCTGGATCCGCACGCGGAACGTGCCCGGCTTCTCACCTCGCGTTGTGCAACGCCTCGCCGAGGCCGGCTCGTCCTGGACATCCCCGCTCACCGCGCTCTCCATTCATCCGTTCCACCGAGCGGCGACCCGGGTGCCCGTCGCCGACAGCGCGTTCGGCGAACAGCGCCCCCACCAGATGATCGAGATCATCGCCATGTGGGAGGCTTCCGATCTGAAGACAGCCGGTCACGCCGAATGGGCCGACCAAGTCCATTCCTCGCTCGCGGCCGAGGCCATGCCCGGTGGCTACCCCAACCTGCTCAACGCCGACAATCGCCGACAGGTACACAACGCCTATGGCGTCAACGCAGATCGACTGCTCGCAATCAAGGCCCGGACCGACCCTTCCACGCTGTTCAACTCCACCCCGTTGCCACCTCGGCGGGCTAATCGCGACCGCATGACAAGTGCAGGGCGCGCCGTGCGGCGACAGAGCCCAGTGAGGCCGGGATGTCATCCCGATTGTCTGCGCGGCGAGTCGAGTCGCCAGCATTGCGTGTCAGCCGGTGTTGTGCCGAACCAGGCTCCGGCCGCGCTTCAAGTAAGTACGTATAGCAGCGTCCGCCTGCGTGGGGTTGCGGTCTTGCAGCGCCGCGGCGAGAGCGACACGTTCGGTCTTGAGTGGTCCGGCGATGCGTCGCCATGCCGAGGGGGACCGCTGGGCTGCGCGCTGAGCCAGTGCGATCTGATGTTCCAGCAGGTACGCCGCAATGGTGATCAGCAGCTTGTTGTGCGAACTAGCTACCAGCTTGGTCAAGAACCGTCGGAGTGCCGTCGCGAACTCGGTGTCGTCCATCGACGGGCGAAAACTCTCGGCTGCGTCACGCAACTCGGACAACTCCTCATCGGTTGCGCGGGCCACGGCGAGCTCGACCGCCTTCACATAGAACGCCTCAGACAGATCAATGATGCTGGGCAGGTCGATATTTTCCAGCTCCACGATCGCCCCCATTGCCAACCTGATCAGTTCCACCGGCTCGGCGGTCACGAAGGTGCCTGCGCCCTGGCGGGCCTCGACCAGGCTCATCGCACTCAGCGCTCGGGTGGCCTCACGGATCGTAGGCGCACTCACCTGATAACGGACGGCGAGTTCCTTCTCCGCAGGCAGGCGCGCACCTCTGACCAGCCGGCCCGAGAGGATCTGCGCACGCAGATCATGCAAAACGTGTTCCGCTGCTCCACTACGATCACGGAGATAGGGACCGTTCACCAAGAACTCCGCCATGCCTGCCCACCCCTTGCTGTCGCATCCGGCCACCCCGCCAGTTCCGCGTATCTCAATGATAGCCCTGGTCACCAGGACACCAGTCGGGTGCCGTCCCGCCGGCTGGCGCGCCAGAACACCGCACTCTCGCCGCTACGACTCAGCGGCGGGTGGCGCCGCCCCAAACGGGACAGGCGATGGCCAATAGCGCTTGCGGGGACGGGCTGACTGTTCGTCAGGCATCCGCGTCAAGGTGTCCTGAGCCCCCAGGCAGGGCGTGTCGACGGGGATGTCGGCGACGAGGCGGTGCCAGACGCTCAGCCCGTGCATGAATCGCGCATCCCGCGGTCGCGGTCTTTGGCGAATTGCTGTCGACGGCCTCGTGACCTCCGACCCGCCGCGGGTGAGCTCGCGCGCGGCCATCCTAAACGCAAACGATTACTTGCTTTTGAAGCGACCAGTGGATATGTGCAACTCAAGGAGAAATGATCGTTTCTCTTTGGAGGGATGAATGACTCACCCTCATTCGTCCGGATTGCAGGACGCAACGCTGCCGGACGGCGGGCGCGTGCCGGCGGCGATGTCCCCGCAGAGCCGGGGCATCCCGCTGCGACCGCGGCTGACAACGAAGGCCGTGGAAGCACCGAGCGGATCTGGCAATGGCAGATCGCACCGCGCCCGAGCGGAGGAAGGAGCACTTGGAGACAGTTGGTGCCGCCCACAGTGAGGTTGCTCAAGCGCCGCCGACTACGGGTTGCGCGCCTTCGGCGAGCATGCGATAGGCGAAGAGGCGAACCTGATGGGTGACCCAATCCTGAAACACCACTCGCGACGACTGAACGAAAGCCATCAAGGAGGACATGCGGACGTTCAGCCTCGACCTCGACGTCACGGGCTTTCACTATGCGCGCGAGACCACCGCGAGCACGTTCGACGTTACCGTCGCCCACACACTGTTGGCCCGACCCGCCATAGTTCCCCGCAGCTTCCCCGACCACTTTCTGGCATCCCAACCCGTAAACACCACCCATAACAGGAGAGGCATACCGTGCCCGACATCAAACGCTACGTCGTCGGCCCCAACCAATCCGGGCGTTCGGCTATTCTGGAGACTGAGCCCACCAACATCCAGGCGAAAGAGGGTTTCTACACCCGCGCTACGCTGTGGGCGACACACGAGATACCTGTCGACAACAGCATCGGCGGCGACCGCTCACTGACCGAAGACGTCGGCGCGCGCCGCGAACCACTTCCCGGCGGCATGCTGGTCAGGGCACTGGAACTATGGCCCGACATGGACCCCGAAGAACACCGCAGGAAATTTGCCGAACTTAACGCACAGGTCGAGCAAAAATACCTGCCCAGCGAGGCCGACGCCCAACGCCACCCGACAATGCATCGCACGGACACCCTGGACTGCATCACCGTGGTCCGCGGAGAAATCTACCTCATTACCGACACCGACGAGGTCCTGATGACGCCGGGGGACACCGTCATCATCCGCGGCGTCAATCACGGCTGGAAGAATCGCTCCGACAGCCCGTGCCTTCTGATCGGCACCATGCTCGACGCCATACCGGTTCACGCAGCAGCCGGACGTCCTCTGACGCCGAGATAATCACTGCGAGAGCAGGACATTTCGATCCGCCACACCCTGATGCTCCTCAAGGATGCCAGAAACCATTTTAATTGCAGACACAGGGAACACTTCGCCAAAAATGACGCCAGACAGGCATTGAGTGATGTCAACGAGCAGCTCGGATTCCTCGGGGTCCAGCACCGCCCGTCGAAACTCGCGCTCCGGCGCCCAGTCAATCGACTGCTGGAAGTACAGCACGGTAAGAAACTTTTCTTGATGTGCTCGAAATACTGTGTCTTCGCCATATTCGCGAACTTCGGGTATGTCGACAGCGAATGCCTCGGCCTCATTCGGTGGCTGGTTTGCGTACGAAACAGGTGCGTAGTACGTGGCGTTCCCGCGCCCATCAGAAGCATGCGCGATTGCTTCAGTGAGTCGCTCTAGATCGAACATCAAACTTCCGGTGCTGCGCGGTGCGCGGGCGACCATCCAGCGGGATCACCCGGTGTTGCTGGTGGAATCGGAAACCCGCATCCAGTCCATACCGGATCTGGTCGACCTGCTGGCCTGCTGGGACTACCGACCTTGGGTGCTGCCAGGCCGGGAATGGGTGCCGCTCGCCCACTTCGATCTGGCCGGACACCAGCACGGCAGCGGCCGGGCCGCGCAACGCGATCTGCTGGCCAGGGCGGCGTGGCCCTATCCCCGGTACGTCAATCTGGTGTTGTTCGTTCCTGGCCGGATCCGGCCAGGCGAGCACGCGGGACCCAGCACATAGTGAACGCCGTTCACACTCGGGCCGAGCGTTCCAGGCGTCGGCGAACACCTGGGAAATCTTCGATGGCAACGGGCATAAGGATGCCGCTGGAGTTCGCAACTCAGCCGCCGGGGCCACGTCAGAATACCGGTGCCGGAAACGCCGGTCACGTCCTGGTCTCGTTGTAGGTGGAAACGGCGTGACGTGCGCGACATGGGGTGGTGTCCCTTGTGGCCTGCGGGTTTGCACTGAGTTGGCGAAACGTGGGTCGCCACGAGGAACACCGCCCGCGCGGTCTGGCCTGGATGAGGCCCTGTTGATCTTGACCTCCTACCCCCGCCCTCGCGGGTATGTCCTCACGTCCAGGTGCACATCGCCCGACGCCATTGGACCAAAGCCAGGCCACCGGACGATGGGGTGAGCACACTGGTCGGCATGATGGACGAGGAGCTGCGCGCGCTGTCGAGCTTGCCTGGTGATCGGCGAGACGAGCGGGTCCAGGGTGAGCACTCGTTTGTCCGGTCCGGTGCGGGCGAGGGCTGAGAAGGCGTCCGGAAACTGATGTCATGTCGTCCAGTTTGGTGCCTAGGGCCGCGTCACTGACGGGGACTTTCACACGGTCTGTTCTGGTGAAGGGGACTTTTGCAAGGTTGAGTCGAGGGACAGTCCCCTTCAGTCGCCACCCCAGGCTTGCCGTATGCCCTGATGGGAGCCTTCACGGCGTCTAACGCCGTCATGGTGGCCTTCAGGGGCACGCATAAAACGGTCATGGCGGTACGAAACGAGCGAATGGGCAGACTTTCCGTCCTTTGTGGAGGGTAGGCGGCTTCGAAGGACAGGTGCTCGAGGCTTCGAGCGGCGGCTGCTACGACAGTTCTCAGACGCCTTCTGACATCGACCTGGAGTACGCCGAGCTGGAGTACGCCGAGCTGGCGTAGCGCCCGTTCGTGCAGGTGTGGCGAGAAATGGAGGCGGAAACGGACCGAAGCGAGCCGGATACGGAGCGCAGTCCATGATCCGCACGTAGTGAGCTACCTCGAACCTGTGTCCGACTCCGGGTATGACTCGGAGCTTAGGAAGCTGGGGTGCGCCGACCCGGTGTCGTCGATCGCCTGGACCGTGGGCGTGTTCGTGAACGGCTGGTCCACGCAGGGCGTGTGATTCGCTGACTGGTCGTCCGATCAGACTGTCCTCGACGTCAAGTTCGTTGAGGCGCCGACCAGGAATCCGGTTGTGCTGCCCTTGTTACTGCGGGGGATCCCCGACCAGGAGAAATCGAGTGCACTCCAGAAAAGCTCACGGCAGTATCTGATCATGGTTGCCGCATGGACGTCCGCCGACCTCCGAGTTAGCGATACCTAGCCTAATCCGCAGCTGATCTTGCCCGGCAGGCGCCCTCGGGCCCGTTGACCGGGCATAGTCCGGCCATGTTGCTCGTCTCCCTTGCCAAGTTGCCGTGCGGAACCTCCGTACCTCCCGTTGCAGGTCCGGCCGCAGGGCGTGTGAATCTCGCAGGATCCGATATTTCTCAGACAGGTGGGGAATGGCCTACACCCAACGGTCGAGTGACACCGGGGGGTGACAAGACAAGGATCGTTCTCCCGAGGTGAGGGAGTGCGATGAGCGACAGCCAGGTGTCCGACGAGTTCGTGGTGGAGTCCGCCCGGAAAGTGGTGGCGAGCCTCGCCCCGGAAGAGCTGCCGCTGTTCGATCCGGTCAGCCAGGCGTACCTGCGTGATCCGCGCAAGGTGCTCGGCGATCGCGGCAGGCCGGGTGCGGTGCTCGGTTCCGGGATCGACGTGACCATCGCGGTCCTGTCGCCGGTCGCGCTGGCGGTGGCGACGGCGGTTGGCCAGCAGTTGGTCGACAAGGCGAGCGGGGCCGTGGTCAAGGGCGGCACTAGACTGCTGGGCCGCTTGCGTGGCAAGAACAAGCCCGGCGAGAGGACGAGGATCACCCGCATCCAGCTCGACGAACTGCGCGAACTCGCCGTCGAGCGCGCCAGGGAACTCGGCCTGCCTGACGAGGAAGCTCGCAAAGTCGGCGACATCCTGCGCGCCAGTCTCGAACGCGGGCTCTGAACGCGATGGGTACAGCGACCCTTACGGAGGCCGAAAGACCTGGTGAGGACGGCGAGCAGGCGGTCCTCGTGCCGTCCGGCACCACACTGCGCTTCGGCACGCTCGTCACTGTGGCGATCGCCACCACGCTGTACGTCTTCGGCCGCTACGCTTCGGTCCTGCCCGTCGGCACCTTCACTGAGGACGCCCAGTGCCAGGTGCACGCCGATCTCTACCTGACCTCAACCACCGCGGTGGATCTCGACGAGACAAAGTGGACGGTCTACCGCGAGTGCATGTCCAGGCTCTTCCTTCCCCGGCTCGGTTGGCTGATCGGCGGACTGCTGTTGCTGCTGTTGGTCTCCGCGGCCGTCTACCGTGCAACGCCGGGCTGGCGGATTCGCCGGTCGAAACTGCGGCCGGTCGAGGACTACCCAGCGCTGGCACAGAAGCTGTCCGGGCCACTCGCCGAACTGGCCACCAAGGCTGGTCTGCGAGCGGCGCCCCGGTTCCTGCTGGATCCGGCGAGTATGCGGGCGGGCGGAGTGGCTTTCGGCCGTCGCAAGCACATGTACGTTTGCCTCGACATCGGGCTGGTGGCGCTGCTCGACCGCGACCGCGAGAGCTTCGACGCGATCGTTTTGCACGAGCTGGCCCACGTCCGCAACGGCGACGTCCTGACCACCTACGCGACGCTCGCGGTGTGGCGATCGTTCCTGTTCGTGGTGCTACTGCCCTACGTGCTGACCGTGCTCGATCCCCCGCTGCTGTCCACCGATCCCTTGCGGGTGCCCGATTTCGTAGCCAACCTCGGCAGTTCCGTGACCTGGAGTCTGTTCGTCCGGGTCGCCCTGCTGGTCGTGCTGGCCTATCTCGCCCGCACAGCGGTTCTGCGCTCCCGCGAGCGGTTCGCGGACGCGCTGGTCGCCCAGTGGACCGAAACCAGCGACCCCTACCAAGCGCTGACCCAGCGGCCGCGACACCGCCGGGTACTCCGCTGGATCACCATCCATCCCTCGCGTGCAGCCAGGGTCGCGGCGATGGAGGACCCGAAATCCCTGCTGCAACCGGGTTTCTGGGAGGTGCTCACCAACGGGCTGGTCATCCAGCTGGCCTGGTCACACCTGAGTCAGGGACTCGCCGACATCAGCTGGTTCCGGGAGGGCAACAACTCCTTCCTCATCCTGCGGGTGCTGTGGAGTGTCGCCGTGGGCGTGGTGGTGTGCGTGATCGCCTGGCGCGGCTCGGCCTATCTCCGGGCGGGTGGCACCGGACGCAGCGTGTTCACGTTGCCCGGCTTGGCTTTGGGGCTCGGACTGGTGCTCGGCCGCTACCTCGACGTCCAGCAGGCGGGCCAGCTGCGGCCGCAGCTCACTCTGCTGACCATCGCCGTGTCCGCGCTGTTCGTGGCGGTCGCCGTGCTCGTGTGCTGGTGGGCCGGCTACTGCTGGGGCCTGCTCCGCGACCGCGTCCGCAGCTGGCGCGCGGTTCCGGTGGCGGCGGCCGTCGTGGTGGTGTGCCTGAGCTGTCTCGGCTGGTGGCGGGACTCGCTGGTCGCGGATGTCATCTGGCAGGACCAGATCCGGCCCGCGGTGGACCTGCTGCACGGCTACGCCCGGACGTCCGGCTGGACCTGGCTGGATCCCGCTGTCCTCGACGCCTTCGTGGTCCCGTTCCTGCTGAACTTCGACCGCGGGCTGACCGCCCTCGCGCTGGCGTTGCTGTGGGTGGTTCCGCTCGCGCTCATGCCGGGCGCGGGACGCCGGATCCGACTGGCGCTGGTCTCGGGCCTGCTGGGGACCGCTGTCTGGGTGGTACTCGCTGTGGGCCTGCGGATGCTCGCAGGCGATCGGTCGACCGCGGCTTTTGCGTTGGTGCTGACCTCGTGGGAGCTGGCGACCGCCGTGCTGGTCCAAGCTGTGGTCACCTTCTTCGTCGCCCGCCGCGACAACTGGTTCGCCGGGCTGCTCGCGAGCTGGGTGATCGGGGTGCTCGCCTGCGCCGGGATCTGGTTGCTGCACCTGTCCGGCGGCCTGACGGACAGCGTGCCCGCCGCCCGTCCGCAGCAGGTGCTGCCCTTCGCCGGGACGGTGGCCGCCTTGATCGGCGGAGCCGCCGCACTTATTGTCCGCCGCCGCACGAAACCGGTCCACACTGCCCTTTCAGGACAATGGCTGCTGATCGGTGTTGTCGTCGTGATTTCCCTTGCTGTACAAGCATTGTCACCGCCCGCGCCGCAGTCCGCACCGCTGCTGCCGCCGCCCGCGACCACCGCCGTGGTTGACGAAAACGAGGCGGTCACCATCTGGACCTACGGCGGCGGCTGGGACAGGTTCACCGCCGTCGTCACGGCCAACAACGGCGTCTACACGGCATTCAAGACCGAGGACCTCGCCCAGGTGCTGACCGCCTGCGAAAAGCTCGCCGAGCACGTAGGGGCAGCGAGCGCGTTCCCGCCGCCGCCCTCGGTCACGGGCCGGAAGAGCTGGCCCGCGGCGATGACCGCGCTCACCACGGGCACCAGCAAGTGCGTCCGGCTCTACCGCGACCAGGAGGGCGACGTCACCGCAATGTTCACCGACCTGCGCGAGGGCCTCACCCAGCTCCAGACCACCCTGACCCTGCTGAACACCGCCCGCGCCCAATACACCGGTTAGTAGCGTTTCGCTGCTCAATTGTGGCAGGTGTTGCTGGGATGCTGTTGTCCTGCGAGTCTTTCCCCTGCCGGACGAGGACGGTTGTCGTGCCCTCACAGAAGAAGCGGCCGGTCACGCTGACCTCGCGGGATAGTGAACAGTTGATCCGGGTAACCACTACGGGTGTGAGCCCGGCGTCGGCGATCATGCGGGCGCGGGTGCTGCTCGCGCTGGACACCTCGGTCGGCGAGGTGGACCCGAAAGAGGTGATCGCGGCCCGGGTTGGGGTCTCGGGCGAGACGCCGCGGCTGGTCTCCAAGCGCTTCGCCGAGACCGGCGGTGACATCTGGACCACGATCAAGCCTAAACAGCGCGAGCTGGTGGCCGGGTTTGAGCTGCTCGGCCGCGTGCGACGCTTCGGCGTTCATCTGCTCTGGCAGGGCACTGTCTCCGCCTTCCGCGGCCGTGATTTCGACTGCCAGGTACAGCATGCCGTAGAGCGCACTGCCCGCAGGGAGTCTACGATCCGACACACCACGTCAGCGTCATGGCGTAGCTGTCCGATCTTCTGATTCAGTGTTGTCTGTCGGAAATTGGAAGTTGCCGACTTTCGGCTTCGTCAATGGGATCACTTTGCGACTGAAGAACTTCCACATCCCGTTCTCGTGAACGTATTGATCCTTGTAATATGCGGTAGCCCGAGAAGACCCGCCAGCCCGCACATCGCCCTGAGCGAAGACAGTGCAGGTACCGGAAGCCCTGGATTCAAAAATCTCGTTGATGACATGATTGGTCGTCAAATGGCAAAGATTCTCCATCTGTCCGTAAATATCAATCTCGAAGTGGCGCCGAATTTCGTCTTTCCCAGTGGCTTTTCCCAGCCCAAAGTCTTCTTCATCAAAAACCGGAGTTGTATCGCTCCACAGCTCCATTAGAAGATCGAGTTGGCGAGTATCGAGTCGATGAGCGTATTTGGCCGTCAGCTCAATAATTTCGAGACGATTGACTATCGATGAGAGTGTGTTCTCCGTCATGCTGAAACAGCCTCCGATAACTTGTTCGTGCACTGAAATACGTGACAGATCTGTGATTCTTTGGGATGCTTCGAGGCTTCGGCTGACACGGTACCTCCCACAGACGCACGTCAGTCGGATATTCCTATCGCAATTTGTTGGGAATCATCATTCCGGCGTCCACGGGAAGGGTGATCCCAGTAATGTGCCGTGCCTCATCTGATGCCAGATACAGCACCGCGTCGCTGATTCCTCGCGGGTCTATCCAGCCAATGGGTAACGCGCTCATTTCTTTCATTACATTGTCTGCATCCTCGGGCGTCGGATCGGAGACTTCGGGTAGGAAAAGTTTTCGCATCGTAGCATTGTTGACCATCGGCGTGTCGACATTTCCCGGATTTACTGAGTTCACACGTATGTTGTATGGTGCCAGCTCTACTGCCAGGGCACGCATCAACCCGACCACGCCATGCTTGGATGCGGTGTAGTGCGCCATGGTCGGCACGCCGATCAACCCTGATACAGAGCTGATAAAGACTATTGATCCACCTTCGTTCCGTTCGATCATGTGGGGAATCACCGCTTTAACAGTTTTCCACGATCCCGTTAGATTGACGTCGATCATTTCTTGCCAGGTCTCTTCAGCGAGTTCCCATGCGAACCCAAAGCTGGATATTCCAGCATTTGCGCATACGACGTCTATACGGCCGAACTCAGCTATCGCCTCATCGACTACGCTCTGCAATTCCTTGAGGTTGCGCGTATCCGCCTGGCGTGCGATGACCCGTTGGCCCAGCTGTTCGACCAGTTGCGTCGTTGAAGCAAGATCTTGACCGTCCGCTCCCGGATACGGTGCAGTTTCAAGGTCTGCGCACAAGTCGACGGCTACGATATCTGCCCCTTCTTGGGCGAGTCGCACCGCATGCGAACGTCCCATTCCACGCGCGGCTCCCGTGATCAGTGCGACTTTTCCGGCCATCCGACTCAATTCCAGACCTCCACGTCAGAAATCAGAACAAACCATACCTCCGCGTCAGGTTATCGCGGGATTATTCACTCAGCAGCCGCAAACATGATCAGTTTGACTTCGGCTCCTTCTTCCTTACCGAGATCGTAAGGACGCCAAGCCATGAAACCTGTTTGGCCGAGGTACCGGCCACTAACACCTACACTCGGATAATAAGCCCAGCCTCCGGACAGAAGGGATCCCAGATCGATCCAACCGGCAACCCGGATCGTTCCGGACCCGTCCTCGAACACGACTTCGTTGGTCAGATAAGCCATGAACTGCTTGTCGGATTCTCGCTGATAGAGAACCTTGTATCCGCCTGAGGTGGTGGCCACTTTTTCACCGGACTTGGTGAACAGGGCATGCTCGTAGCTACCACTCTGGCCGACCTGGATATTTTGAAGGTCGTCGATATCGGTGGTGGCGCTGATCGTTGTCTCGACCAGATCCTCGTAGCTGTTGATCACAACTTTGACCCTTTCTTGATTGAGCGTTTCAGACCTTGCGATAGACGTCTTTGAGAACAATTTTACCGTCGCTCAAGACGAAGAGGTCAACACCACGATTCATCACCTTTCCGTCATTGGTCTCCACGGTCCACCGAACCAGCCCCAGGTTCTCGCCGAGCATGATCGGCGATTCGAACTTCGCGTCGACCCCAGAGGCGATCATTGTTTCACGCGTGGCGTTCAAACTGTTCATCAGATCGCCGAGCTGATCTTTGGTGTGGACCGTCCCGAGTCCGTCTCCGTCGGACGTGATCCACTGCCCGTTATCGGCGAAACATTCGACGGCAGTCTCGACGTCGCCGGCACCCGAGCTCTTGAAGAACCGGTCGATCACTTCTGCAGACATAGATCCGCTCCATTCTCGTCGTGGAAGGTGTTCATGGGTCATGCGTGCAACCTCACCGGTAGCCGCTCCAAGCCACGGAACTGCAAGGTGTAACGCCAGCTCAGTCGATCCAGCGGCTCGGCCGCTTCCCAGCGCGGGAACTTGTCCAATAGCCGAGCCAGTACGATCTCACCCTCCAGTCGTGCCAGCGGCGCGCCGACACAATGATGGATACCATGACCAAAGGCCAGGTGCGTAGCAGCATTACGGCGTATGTCCAGCCGGTCCGGTTCCGCGAACCGATCAGGATCCCGATTCGCCGAGCACAGCGCCAGAAATACCACCTCACCGGCGGGGACAACAGTATCGCCGATCTCCACGGGTTCGGTGGTGTAGCGCAATGTAGAAAGGTTCAACGGACTTTCATAACGCAGAAACTCTTCCACCGCGTTCGGTATCAGGGTGGCATCCCCGCGCAACAGCGCCAGCTGTTCAGGATGCTTCAGCAGAGCGTACACCGAGCTGCTGATCAAGTTCGCGGTAGTCTCGTACCCCGCGTTCATCATCAGGAAGATGGTGGAAAGCAGCTCGGACTCGTCGAATCGCTCCTCGTTGTCCGGATTGATCATTGCGTTGATCAGGTCGTCCGCGGTGTCATGACTTCTCACCTTCTCGGCAATCAAGCTCCGAAAGTACTCCAGCGAGGCCATGTATGCCCGATACTTTTCCGACGGCGCCGAATCGACACTGGTCAGCGTGCGATTCCGCCGACGAAGATCGTGGTGGGCGGCACGAGGTACGCCGAGTAATTCGCCGATCACCGCAATGGGGATGGCCATCGCCACCGACTCGACCAGGTCGATCTCGGCTCCACTAGGGACCGAACCAAGCAGCTGATCGGCGATTTCCTCGATCCGCGTGCGCAGATCCTCTGTCCGGCGCATCGTGAATGCCCTGCTAAACATCCGGCGTAACCGCGAGTGCTGCGGCGGATCGCTGAACAGCATGCTCTCTGAGGTGATCGACTCGCCCGGGACGTCCACCGTACTGTGCTTGGCAATGATCGGTGCAGCACCCACAGCCGCTTTCGAGAGTCTGGGATCGGCCAGTAGTCGGCGCACATCGCTGTACTCGGTGACCAGCCACGCATGCAGGCCTGTGCTCAACGTCTTGATGACGAGCCGCCGAGGGCCCGTCCCGGCGCGCATCTCACGGTAGGTCAGGTACGGGTCCTGGATGAAATCCCAGCTCAATAGGTCGGCCTCGGCGAATGTCCCGGTGCCGGACGTGTCGGCCCCTGTGGAGTCAGTCATGGGAGGGGTATCCTTTGTCCTCAAGTGTCGAAGCGACGGAATCAACTGCTCTGGCAAGTCACGGTTGAACTACGCGAGTGCAGCCTGAAGCGTTGAGACCTCAACCGCGGGCGGCGGCCTTTGCGGGTGTCATCTTTCGGTGCTCCTGCGAAGTGTTGAGCCTGAGCGCACTGGTCTCGGTTCACTGGCTGGGACCGCCCAATTCTCGATTGATGAAGTCGAACAGTTCATTGTCGTCGGCGTTCGCGATGAGCTGGCTCTGCTCGGAATGGCCGTCCTGATCGGCGAGCGCGGCGGCCATCTTCTGGACTCGCCGCAGCACCTGGTTCTTGGCCGCCTCGTCGATGCGGTTGTCTGCCGTCACTGCCGAGAGCATCTCCTCCAGCCGCTCGAGCTCGGCCAGCGCGGACTCGGCCTGGTCTGCGTCCGCGCCGAACATCGCCGTCCGCAGGTAGTCACGCAGCGCCAGCAAGGTCGGGTGGTCATAGGTGAGCGTCGCCGGCAGCGTCAGCCCAGTCGCCGCGACGAGCCGGTTGCGCAGCTCGACCGCAGCGAGGGAGTCGAAACCCAGTTCAACGAACGCCTTGGTCGGCGACAGGGCCTCGGTTGAGCTGTGACCGAGCGCCTCGGCCACCTGCGCCCGCACCAACTCCAGCAGCACGGCGTCACGTTCGTCCCCGTCCAGCGCGCCCAGCCGCGCCCAAGACCGGGACCCTCCGTTCCGCTCGGCGAGCCGATCCACCGCGGCCACCGGGAACGCCGCCCGATACTCGGGCAGGTCACTGATCACCGCGCACTTGACGGTGCCTGCGGTCGCCTTGATAAATCGGGTCCAGTCGACGTGCGTCATGGCGATGTAGGTCTCGTCGTGGTCCAGTGCTCGCCGCAGTCCGGCCAGCGACTGGCCGGGATCCATCGGGTGCAGACCCCGGCGGCTCGCCCGGTCGGTCGCGCCGGTGTCGTCGGCCATGCCTCCGCCTGCCAGTAGGCCCCAGCCGATCGTCGTGGCCGGCAGACCGCGCGCCCGCCGGTGGTAGGCCAGGGCGTTGAGGAAGGCGTTCCCTGCCGCGTAGTGCGACTGTCCGGGCGAGCCGATGAGGCCGGCGGCCGAGGAGAACAACACGAAGGCCGAGAGGTCCAGGTCCTGAGTCAGCTCATGGAGGTTCCACGCTCCGTCCACCTTGGGCCGCAGCACGTTGTTCAGCCTGCCGAGAGTCAGCTCGGTGATGACGCCGTCGTTGGCCACCCCCGCGCTGTGGAACACGGCCGTCAACGGCAGGTCGTGGGGAAGATCCGCGAGCAAGGCCCGCACCTCGCCCCGATCGGCGACGTCGCAGGCGGCGATGGTCACCGCGGACCCCAGGGCGGTGAGATCGGCTTCGAGCTCGAGGGCACCCGGCGCTTCACGGCCCCGGCGGGAAATGAGCACCAGGTGAGGCGCGCCCTGCTCTGCCAGCCAGCGCGCGGTGCGGGCGCCCAGGCCGGTGAGTCCACCGGTGACCAACACGCTGCCCGACGGTCGCCAGTTCCGGCGCGGCGGCTCATCCGGGTCGGCGCGGACCAGCCGGCCGCCCAGAACGGCGCCGTCCCGCAGCGCTGCTTGCTCCCCGGTGCCGCCGTCACCCAGCAGGCGGATCAGCCCGGCCACCGAGGCGTCGTCGGGGGTGACCGGCAGGTCGACCAGACCGCCCCAGCGGTCGGGGCGTTCCAGTGCGAGGGTCCGTCCGAAACCCCATAGCAGGGCTTGGTCGGGATGGTCGAGGCCGTCGCCGGGGACGACGTTCACCGCGCCCTGGGTGAGACACCACAGGGGCGCGTCGATCTCGCGGTCCTCCAACGCCTGGACCAGGCTCACCGTGGCGGCCAGACCGACCGGCACGCCCGGGTGTCCCGGGACGCGGGACTGCTCCACCGCCAGCAACGAGACCACCCCGGCGAGCGGCGGTTCACCGAGTCGGGGCGCCAGCGCGGCTCGATCCAGCTGCTGTTCGCTGACCTCCAGGCCACGGACCTCGGCCCCGGCGGCGGTCATCGCCGCTTCGATCAGCGCGACCCAGACATCGTCGCGGTGGCCGACGGGCACCACCAGCAGCCAGGTGCCGGTGAGCGTGGCCTCGGGGCGGGTCGGCACGGGGCGCCAGCTCAATCGATACCGCCAGCTGTCCACCATTGTCTTCGCACGCTGGCCGACGCGCCACCGGGCCAGTGCGGGCAGCACGGCGCCGAGGCCGTCCCGTTCCTCGGTGCCGAGCTCGACGCTCAGCGCGTCGAGGTCGCCCTGTTCCACCAAACCCCAGAACCGGCTGTCCACCGCGTCCGGGCTGGCTGTTGTCGTGGCAGGCGTGTCCGGCCAGTAGCGCCGGTGTTGGAACGCGTAGGTCGGCAGCGGGGTCTGCCCCGTGCGGGCCGCGGGGAACAGGGCAGGCCAGCCGACCTCGACCCCGACGGCGAACAGGGTGCTCAGTCCGGCGAGCACGGATTCGGTCTCAGGACGGCCTCGCCGGAGGCTGGGCACGGCGACGACGTCCCCACCGGTCACGCATTCACGGACCAGGCCGGTCAGGGTCGCGTCCGGCCCCAGCTCCAGGAAGCGGGTCACCCCGCCGTCCTGGAGTCCGGAGACCATGTCGGCGAACCGCACCGCGTCCCGGACGTGCCGCACCCAGTACTCGGGGGTGGCCACCTCGCTGCTGGTCATCGGTATCCGCGGTGGCCGGAATTCCAGACCGTCGAGCGCGGCCCGGAATTCGCCGAGCATGGGGTCCATGAGCGGGGAGTGGAACGCGTGGCTGACGGCCAGCCGCTTCGTGCGGTATCCGGCGTCGGCGAGGCGTTGCCCGACATCGGTGACGGCGAGCTCGGCGCCGGAGATGACCACCGACTCCGGGGTGTTGACCGCGGCGATCGAGACGGACCCCGCCCCCCGCGCGAGCAGTCCGGACACCACGTCCTCGCCGGCGTTTACGGACATCATGATCCCGCCCGGCGCGAGCCCCTGCATGAGCCGAGCCCGCGAGGTCACCAACACGCAGGCGTCAGCCAGCGACAGCACGCCCGACACGTGGGCGGCGGTGATCTCGCCGACGGAATGGCCGGTGACGAAGTCGGGCCGGATGCCCCAGGACTCGAACAGCCGGAAGAGGGCCACTTCGATCGCGAACAGAGCGGGCTGGGCGAACTCCGTGGTGTTCAGCCGGGCATCGTCCTCATCGAAGATCATGTCCCGCAGCGATGGGTCCAGCGCCGCGCACACGTCGTCGAACGCGGCGGCGAAGACTGGGAAGTGGCGGTGGAGTTCGCGGCCCATCCCAGCTCGTTGTGACCCCTGGCCGGTGAATACGACGGCCAGGCCACCGCTGCCTGCCACGCCGGTGGCGTCCGCGCCAGGTGCGGCGGTGTCGTCGGCGAACGCCGCAAGGCGCTCGCGTAGTTGCTCGCGGTCGGCGGCGAGCACCACCGCCCGGTGATCATGAACCGCGCGGTCGGTCACCAGCGATCGCGCGACGTCGGCCAACGTCAGTTCAGGCTGATCGGTCAAGTGGGCGTGAAGGCGCGCCGCCTGGGCGCGCAGGGCCGCCGGCCCTCGGGCCGACAGCACCAACGGCTGCACCGGCCTGGTCTCGGAGCTCTCGTCCGGGGCCGGCGCCGTCGGCGTCGTGGGGAGGTCGCCGGGCGGTTGTTGCAGGATGATGTGTGCGTTGGTTCCGCTGAGGCTGAACGCTGATACGCCCGCCCGGCGCGGATGGCCCTGTTCGGGCCAGTCGCGGGCCTGGTCCAGCAATGCCACCCCACCGGAGGACCAATCGACCTCAGGTGACGGGGTCTCGGCGTGCAGGGTCCGGGGCAACAGGCCGTGCCGCATCGCCATGATCATTTTGATGGTTCCGGCGGCGCCAGCGGCGGCCTGCGAATGCCCGATGTTCGATTTGATCGAACCCAGCCACAGCGGGGTGTCGGACTCGCGGTCGCGTCCGTAGGTGGCCAACAGGGCCTGCGCCTCGATCGGATCGCCGAGCCGGGTCCCGGTGCCGTGTCCCTCCACCACGTCGACCTCGCGTGCCGACAGCCCGGCATTGGCCAGCGCGCCGCGGATGACCCGTTGCTGCGAGGGGCCGCTGGGCGCGGTGAGGCCGTTCGAAGCGCCGTCCTGGTTGACCGCCGAGCCGGCCAGTACAGCCAGCACGCGATGGTGGTTTCGGCGGGCGTCGGACAGTCGTTCCAGCACGAGCAGGCCCACGCCCTCGGCCCAACCGGTGCCGTCCGCTCCGGCGCCGAAGGCCCGGCACCGACCGTCCGGGGACAGGCCCCGCTGCCGCGCCATCTCCACGAACATGCCGGGGGTGGCCATCGTGGCGACACCGCCGGCCAGCGCCAGCGAGCACTCGCCCGAGCGCAGCGCCTGGGCCGCCAGGTGCATGGCCACGAGCGAGGACGAACACGCCGTATCGATGGAAAGGGACGGCCCCTCGAACCCGAACTCGTAGGACAGCCGCCCGGAGATGATGCTGGCCGCGTTGCCGGTCAGCACCCGGCCGCCGAAGTCACGGGAGTCCCGGGCCAGCAGGGCTGGGTAGTCGCTCCCGTTCGCACCCACGAACACCCCGATCGGGCCGCCGCGCAGGACGGAGGGGACGATGCCGGCGTTCTCGAACGATTCCCAGGCCGTCTCCAGCAACAACCGCTGTTGTGGGTCGATGGCGATGGCCTCGCGCGGCGAGATGCCGAAGAAGTCAGAGTCGAACTCGGCCAGGTGGTCGAGAAACCCGCCTCCCCGGGAGTACGTCGTGCCGACGTGGTCGGGATCCGGGTCGTAGAGGTCGGCCACCTCCCAGCCGCGGTCGACCGGGAAGCCGGTGATCGCGTCGCGGCCCTCGACCACCAGCCGCCACAGTTCGTCGGGCGAGTTCACCCCGCCCGGGTACCGACAGGCCATGCCGACGATCACGATCGGGTCGTCACCGATCGCGGTGATGCGCCGGACCGGAGTGGCTTCGGCGGTGTCGGCGGTGTCGTCTTCGTCCCCCACCAGCGCGGATCGGACGAACGCGGCCACCGTCTCGGGGGTGGGGTAGTCGAACACCAGCGTGGCCGGCAGCCGCAGCCCGGTGGCCGTGTTGAGCCGGTTGCGCAGCTCGACCGCGGTGAGCGAGTCGAACCCGACCTCGTGGAAGGCGCGGGTCATGTCGACCGAGGCGCCGCTCGGGTAGCCGAGCACGGCGGCGACCTGCTCGCGCACCAGTTCGCCGATGGCCTTGACCTGGTCGGCGACGGAGGAACTGGCCAGGCGCACCCTCTCCAGTCCCGCGACCGACGATCGCGCCGCGCGCCGGGCCGGACGCCGCACCAGGCCGCGCAGCAGCGCGGGCACCGTGCCGGCCGACCGCACCGCGGCCAGATCCAGGCGAGCGGCCATCACGTTCGGGCGAGCCAAGTCGGCCGCGGTGGCCAGCAATTCAAGGCCCTGGGCGGTCGCCATCGGCAGCATCCCGCCCCGCCCCATGCGAGCCACGTCGGTCTCGCTGAGGTTCTCGGTCATCCCGCTGTCCTCGCCCCACCAGCCCCAGCTGATCGAGACCGCGGGCAGGCCATGACGCTGCCGCTCGACGGCCAGCGCGTCGAGGAAGGCGTTGGCGGCGGCGTAGTTGGCCTGGCCAGGTGCACCGAAGGCCGCGGCGGAGGAGGAGAACAGCACGAACGCGGAGAGGTCCAGCTCCCGGGTCAGTTCGTGCAGATGCCACGCACCGTCGACCTTGGGGGCCAGTACCGCGTCGACCCGGTCGGTGGTCAGGGCGTCGAACACGCCGTCGTCCAGCACTCCGGCGCAGTGCACCACCGCGGTGAGCGGGAACTCGGGCTCCACCGAACGCACCATGGCCGCGACCTGCTCGCCGTCAGCGACATCGCAGGCGAGAACGCGTACCGCGGCGCCGAGTTCGGCCAGTTCGGCGGCGAGCCGGACGGTCCGGGGCGAGTTGGGGCCCTGTCGGGAGGTCAGCAGCAGATGTCGCACGTGGTGGTCGGTGACGAGGTATCGAGCCACGTGCCCCGCGAGCGCACCCGAGGCACCGGTGATCAGTACGGTTCCGGCCGACCACGAGGTGGCTTGCGCGGTGTCGGTGGTGCCCAGGCGCGCCAGCCGCGGGGCCCAGAGCGCACCGTCGCGCACCGAGACCTCCGGCTCACCCGATTCCACGGCCGCGTGCAGCGCCGTGGAGGTGGTCGCGTCGGCGCCACCCTCGACGAGGGTGATGCGGTCGGGGTTCTCCGACTGTGCCGAGCGCAGCAAGCCCCGCACTGCCGCGCCGGTCAGGCTTTCGGTCGTCATCACCACCAGCCGCGAGGACTCCCAGGCGGGATCGGCCAGCCATGTCTGCACCGAGCGCAGCACGCCGTTCACCGCCGCGTGCACGTCGGCGGTGACGGCGAGCCCCTCCCCCGGTACCGACACCGCCACGAGGGTCGGAACCTCGGCTCCCTCGTCCCGCCCGGACATCAGCTCGGCGAGCTTCAGCGGGCCGTCCAGCACGGTGGCCTCGGATCGGGGCGCGGTGTCGTCGACCCGGCCACACTCGACCCAACTGATCTCGAACAGCGAGTCGTCGCGGGAAGCGGCGGCGGCGCGGAGCTGGTCAGCGGACACCGAGCGGGAGGACAGCGCCGCCACACTGAAGACAGGAGCGCCGGTGTGGTCGAAAGCGTCCAGGGCGACCGTGTCGGTGGCCACCGGTCGGACCCGGATGCGCAGCGAGGTGGCGCCCGAACCGAACAGCCGCACTCCCGCCCAGGAGAACGGCACCAGACCCTCGGGAGTGTCGGAGGTGAGGGCCCGGAGCACCCCGCCGTGCAGACCGGCATCCAGCAACGCTGGATGTACGCCGAAGCGCTCGACGTCAGTTCCGCTCGGCAACTCCACCTCGGTGTAGAGCTCCGCATCGCGCCGCCAGCAGGCAGCCAGCCCCTGGAACGTCGGCCCGTAGTCGTGGCCCGCCCCGGCGAACAGGTCGTACACACCGGCGACGTCGACGACCTCGGCTCCCCGTGGCGGCCATTCGGTGAGCGGATCGGGGTTCGACACGCTCTCCGCGGCGGACACCGTTCCGATGGCGTGCCGTGTCCAGGGGGTGTCGGCGTCGCCGTCCGGGCGGGCGGAGATCGTCATCTTCCGGTGGCCCCCCTCGTCGGGGGCTTCCACCAGGATTTGCAGCGCGACCGCGCCCGCCGCGGCGATCAGCAGGGGAGCCTCGATCGTCAGCTCGTCCAGCAGGCCGCAGCCGACCTGCTCGGCGGCCCGCAGCGCCATGTCCACGAAGGCGGTGCCGGGTAGCAGGGCCTGCTCGAACAGCACGTGCTCCAGCAGCCACGGCTGGGTCCGCGGCGCCAGCCGGCCGGTCAGCAGCATGGCTTCCCCGCCGGCCACCTCCACACCGGCCAGCAGCAGTGGATGGTCGAGCGGATCGAGGCCGGCCGCGGCGAGATCGGGCGGCGGCTCGGGGGCGTCGAGCCAGTACCGCTGGTGCTGGAACGCGTACGTGGGAAGTGCGGTGTGTCGAGCTCCGGTGCCGTCGAACAGGGCCGGCCAGTCGACCTCCACTCCGGCGGCGAACAGCGTGCCGAGTGCGGTGAGCGCAGTGTCGGCTTCGTCGCGGTCCCGACGCAGGCTGGGGAC